>NZ_JRNX01000414.1 GCF_000786645.1 Halobacillus sp. BBL2006 | reverse complement strand
CAAAAAGAAAAAGTAGAGGTTGAACGTTAGGCAGGGAGTTTTCTCCCTGTCTTTTTTTATACCTAATTTAGAAAGGAGGAAGTGCTGCATGGCCAAACATGTAAGCGCGGACCATGTGGAGGTTGCTCGCAATGTGGATCTCATAGACTATCTGGAGCGTAAAGGGGAGCCATTGAAGAAAGAGGGGAGGTACTACCGACACCAAGTGCATGACAGTTTAGTAATTAAAGATCAAATGTATGCCTGGAACTCCAGAGATGAAAAAGGAGCTGGAGTCATTAATTTTGCCAAAATGTTTTATGGCATGAGTTTTCCGGAAGCTGTTCTCGATCTAAATGAGCAAGGTTATAAAGTGAAAGACAAATTCCAACAGCAAAAGCTAAAGGAGCCTTATCAATATCCTTCTCAATATGAAGTGAACGATAGGACAAAAGCTAAAGCTTATCTTACGAAAGAGCGGAAGATTCATCCTAAGATTGTTAATTGGCTCGATAGTAAGGATTTAATTGCGCAGGATAAGCTCGGGAATGTGGTTTTTAAATGGAAGCAGCATGGGGAGATTGTAGGTGCAGATCGCCAAGGTACTTCTCCAATGAAAGATGGGCGAATGTTTAAAGGTATTGATAGGAACAGCCATGGTTCGGCTGGATTTTCGGTAGATATAGGAAAGCCCAATTCCATTTATCTTTTTGAAAGCCCAATAGATGCCTTATCTTATTGGAGTATTAAGAGGGAAAAGCTGCAGAACACTCGACTAGTTTCCATGTCTGGGCTTAAGCGCCAGACTATGATTGATGAGATAAAAAGGATGGGGAAGGAAGGTCATAAGGTGAAGCAAATAACATTTTGTACGGATAATGATAAGGCTGGGCGGGAGTTTGCTAATAAATACCATAGGTTAATGGTAACAAGTGTACCCTCAATAGATTTGCCAATAAAAAAAGATTGGAGTGAAGAACTTGAAAAGAAAATATTAGGTATAAGTAGGGTAAGGTGATCACTAGATATTAGGGTATTCTGATTCTCAATAACTGTTTAAGTTCTAAAGAAAAATGAATGGGAAAATTATTTTTGCTATAATTTAGTGAGGTACTACTATTTTACTAAGCTACTAATTTCCCAATATTGTGATGGAAAATAAATGGAGGATAAATTAATGAATGAAGGGTCAAGACACTTACAAACAAGCGTGAATATTCAAGAAAAAGCAAATTTAATTTGGAGTATTGCAGACTCTATTAGAGGATTATATAAACCTCACCAATACGGTGAAGTCATCTTACCGATGACCGTTATCAAAAGGTTCCATGATACCTTGCTACCCACTAGAAATAAAGTAATAGAAACTTATGAAAAGGTTAAACATTTAGAAGTTAAAGAAGGATTCCTACAAAATGCTTCCGGTTATGTTTTTTATAACGTTAGTAATTTCACGTTTGAAAGCCTATTGGCAGACCCGGACAATATTGAAGAAAACTTCTTGGCTTACCTAAATGGATTCTCTGAAAATGTTCAAGATGTTTTAAAGAATTTTGAATTCGAACGTGAAATTCGAAAGCTCGCAAATAATGATAAATTATTTTTTGTTATACAAGAATTCAATTTAGAGAAAGCTTACATGGGCCCAGATAAAGTTACAAGCACAGACATGGGCTATATTTTTGAGGAACTTATTAAGAAATTCTCAGAGAGCTATGATGAAGAAGCTGGGTCTCACTTTACAAGCCGCGATATCATTTACTTAATGACAGACTTACTGATTGCAGAAGAAAGAGACGTCCTTATTGATGAAGGTGTTGCTAAAACAGTTTATGACCAAACAATGGGTACATCACAGATGTTAAGTGCTATGGAGGAAAGATTAGAAGCTCTGGATGCTGAAGCTGACGTAACCACATTTGGTCAAGAAATAAATGAACAGACTTATGCCATCGCAAAAGCAGACACGATGATTCGTGGTGGAAACCCAGACAACATGAGGTTAGGTAACACGCTGACTGAAGATCAGTTCGAAGGATACACATTTGATTATTGTATTTCAAATCCTCCATTCGGAACTGATTGGAAATCAGAGTATAAAAAGGTAAAAGATGAACATGATCGAGGGGAACATGGTCGTTTCAGTGTAGGGTTACCTAAAAAAAATGATGGACAGCTATTATTTTTATTAAATGGATTAAGCAAGTTGAAAGATTCTGGGCGTATGGCAATTATTCATAACGGTTCAGCACTTTTTAGTGGAAATGCTGGTGGTGGAGAGAGTGAAATCCGTCGGTATGTGATTGAAAATGATTGGTTAGAAGCAATTATTCAATTGCCAAATGATTCGTTCTACAACACCGGCATTGCCACTTATATCTGGGTGTTAACAAAAGATAAACCGAAGCATCGTATTGGAAGGGTACAACTAATAGATGCGTCTAATATGTATGAAAAACGTAGAAAGAATATTGGCAGTAAACGTGTTGATATTAGTGAAGAATGTAGAAAAGTAATTGTTAAAGCGTATGGTGAATTTCTAAATAAAGAATATTCTCTTGGTGAGAGAACTGTTGAGTCTAAGATATTAGATAATAATGAGTTTGGATTCTATAAAGTGACTGTTGAAACGCCTCGATATGATGAGGAAGGAAACAAGATACTTAAGAGAGGTAAACCTGTTGCAGATACAGATAAAAGAGATACGGAAGAGATTTCATTGAGGGAAGATATCCGTGAATATTTTGACAGAGAGATTAAACCATTTCATCCAAATGCTTGGATAGATGAAAATAAAACGAAAATTGGATATGAAATACCATTCACTCGGTTATTCTATAAGTTTGAGCAACCAGAAAATTCAGATCATATCGCAGCCCGTATTAAAAAAATTGAGGAAGAAATCATAAAATCCTTTAAAGCCTTATCAGGTGAGGAGGTAAAAGTGAATGAGTAAAGAGTTAGTGGACAGTGGGATTGATTGGTTAGGAGAAATTCCAAGAGATTGGAAATTAGAAAGAATAGGTAATATATTCGAGCAAAGAAATGAAAAAGTTTCTGACTATGACTATAAGCCACTGTCTGTTACTAAGAAAGGTGTTGTCAAACAATTAGAAACAGCGGCAAAATCAAATGACCATACAAATAGAAAAAAAGTAGGGGTCAATGACTTTGTAATTAATTCCCGTTCAGATAGAAAGATGTCTTCTGGTGTATCACCATTAGAAGGCTCTGTATCATTAATCAACATTGTTCTACATGGGGATGAGAAAAGAATTACTCCATCATTTACAAAATATCTACTGAAAAATTATGGATTTGCTGAAGAATTTTATCGTTGGGGTACAGGTATTGTAGAAGATTTATGGTCAACTAATTTCAGTAGAATGAAAAAAATTTTAATTCCAATTCCTGGCACATATGAACAGCAAATAATCGCCAACTTTCTCGATGGAAAAACTGCAAAAATCGACTCTATTGTTGAAAGCACAAAACTGTCTATTGAGGAATTGTATAAGTATAAACAATCTTTAATTACTGAAGCAGTTACAAAAGGGGTGAATCGAAATGTAAAACTGAAGGATAGTGGGATTAAGTTCATTAATGAAGTACCATTTAATTGGAGCGTAGTTCCTTTTAAAAGAGTTGCGACAGTTAAATCAAATTTAGTTAATCCAAAAAATTACAAGGATTTCCTGCAAGTCTCACCAGAGTCTATTGAAAAAAACACTGGTAAACTTTTAGAATGTAAAACAGTTGAGGAAACTGGGATTGAAAGTAATAATCATAGATTTTTCAAAGGGCAAATAATATATTCAAAGATACGTCCTAAACTTAATAAAGTAACAATTGCACCATTTGATGGTTTATGTAGTGCAGATATGTATCCAATAGAAACAACTATTAATTCAACTTTTCTTATGTATTACATGTTATCCAATGTTTTTGTTGAGCAATCAACCTTAAACAATAATAGAGTTAAAATGCCAAAGATCAACAAGGAAGAATTAGGTAGAATATATACGGTGATTCCATCTGCTGAAGAACAAAAACAAATAGTAGAATATCTTGATGAACAATGTAACCATATAAACAAAATAATTGGAAGCAAAGAACAGTTAATATTAGAAATGGAAAACTACAAAAAATCTCTCATCTACGAATATGTCACAGGAAAAAAGGAGGTCATGTAAATGGCATTTGAAGACACAGAAAAAAGATTTGAGCAAGATATTGAAACGTTTTTATTAAATGAAGGTGGATACGTTAAAGGTGACGAATTAAACTACGATAAAGAACGGGCTATTGATCTTACACAGTTGATAAACTTTATTCAAGAAACGCAAGAAAAATCTTGGCTTCGTTATCAAAAGATTTATGGAAATGAAGCCCCTAGCAAACTGTATAAACGACTCAATGATGAAATTGATACCAATGGTTTATTACACGTCTTACGTTACGGTATATCAGATCGTGGTGTGAAACTAAAAGTGGCAGCCTTTAGGCCAGAATCTACTTTGAATGAAAAGACATTGAAAAACTATCAATCGAATAATTTAACCGTAAATAGACAGTTTGCTTACTCAACTGACAATCACAATACATTGGATATGGTGTTATCTTTAAACGGTATTCCAATTGTGGCGATGGAGTTGAAAAATCAATTTAAAGGACAATCAGTGGAACACGGAAAAAAACAATTTATGTATGATCGAGATCCACGGGAAAAGATGTTCCAGTTTAATAAACGTGTATTGGTTTATTTTGTTGCTGATCTAAGTGAAGTTTGGATGACCACAAAACTGAATGGTAAGGACACATTTTTCTTACCCTTTAATCAAGGTTCAAATGGGGCGGGAGAAGTAGGTGGTGCTGGTAATCCTGAAAATCCTGATGGTTATGTAACATCATACCTTTGGGAAAAGGTACTACAAAAGGAAAGTTTGATGAACATTTTCCATCGTCTTATGCATTTAGAAGTTAAGAAAGAAAAAGTAATGAAAAATGGTCATGAACAAAATAAAATAAGTTCAAAACTAATTTTCCCACGTTACCACCAACTAGATGCTGTTAGAAAGCTTATAAACCACGTTAGACAAAAAGGTAGTGGTGATAACTATCTTATTCAACATAGCGCTGGATCAGGTAAGTCGAACAGTATTGCATGGCTCGCTTATCATCTAGCTAGTTTACATGACAAAGATAATAAAAGTGTGTTCAATTCAGTCATTATTGTTACAGATCGTACAGTACTTGACCGCCAATTACAAAACACGATTTCAAGCTTTGATCATACACAAGGACTTGTGGAAACAATAGGTGAAAAGAAAACATCACGGGATCTTAAAAATGCAATAAATGATGGAAAACGAATCATTATTACAACGCTACAAAAGTTTCCTGTGATTTATGAAGAAGTTGAAGTAAATAAAGGAAATCGGTTTGCTGTAATTGTTGATGAAGCACATTCTTCACAAACGGGTTCAAGTGCAAAGAAATTAAAGGCAGCTCTTGCTGATACGGAGGAAGCTTTAAAAGAATATGCGGAATTAGAGGCTGAAATAGAAGAAAATACACCTGACCATGAAGATAAACTTGTACAAGAACTTTTAACCCATGGTCGTCATATAAATTTAAGTTTCTTTGCCTTTACCGCAACACCAAAAGAAAAAACCCTTGAGATGTTTGGTACTCAACAGGCGGACGGTACATTTAGACCATTTCATGTGTATAGTATGCGTCAAGCCATTGAGGAAGGATTTATCTTAGATGTATTGCAAAATTATATGACATATGAAACATCATATAAAATTGCCAAGAATACTCCTGATAATCCTGAATTATCCACAACACAAGGTGTAAAAGCAATCAGGCGTTATCAGTCCTTGCACCCACACAACTTACAACAAAAAACAGCTATTATGATTGAACACTTCCGCAATGTAACATGTAAAAAGTTAGGTGGTAAAGCAAAAGCTATGGTCGTAACAGCCTCTCGATTACATGCTGTCCGTTATTACTTTGAGTTTAAGAATTATATAGAGAAAAATGGTTACGTTGACATGGATGTATTAGTTGCTTTTTCAGGTTCAGTTAAAGATCAAGATGAGGAATATTCAGAAGACCAACTAAACAAGACAAAAGAAGGAAAACGGATTAAGGAAAATCAATTAAAAGAAATGTTCAACTCTGATGAATTTAATGTACTTGTTGTTGCTGAAAAATATCAAACAGGGTTTGATGAACCGTTACTTCATACGATGTTCGTAGATAAAAAATTATCCGGGGTAAAGGCAGTTCAAACATTATCTCGCTTAAATCGAACATATCCAGGTAAAGAGGATACATTTGTGTTGGATTTTGTAAATGAAACAGAAGATATTAGGAATGCTTTCCAACCATTTTATGAAGTAACAGAACTCGATAAAGATATCGATGTAAATTTAATTTATGATACAAAAACAAAACTCAGAAACTATAATATTTACAATGATCAAGATATAAATAAATTAACTAAGTTATATTTCAAAAATGGAAAACAAATGGATTCTGATTTAGGTAGAATAGCAAGTCATCTCATCCCAATTATCAAACGCTATGAAGAATTAGATGAACAGCAACAATACGAGTTTCGGGTAACGGTTAGAAACTTTAATAAATGGTATTCCTATATTGCACAATTAACAAGAATGTTCGATAAAGAATTACATGAAGAATATATCTTCTGTAAGTATTTAATTAGCTTTATTCCAAAGAATAGCACAGTGAAAATTGATGTTGAAGACAAGGTGAAGTTAGAGTATTACAAGGTTGAAGAGACGTTTAATGGGGATATTACATTAGAAAAGAATAAAGAATATAAGCTTAAAAACCCGGATAATGTGGATACAGGAATTAAACCACCAGATGATGATGATGTATTAGAAAATATCATTAGACGTGTCAATGAAAAGTATGACGGAAAACTATCAGAATCCGACCGACTAATTATTGAAGGCGTTACACGTAAAGCGAAGCAATCAAATGATCGCCTAAAAAGTCTTGCAAGGAGCAATGATGAGGAGATGTTTGAGAAAAGCCTGTTTCCAAGCGTGTTTGAAAAGGCATCCCAAGAGCTTTATTTAGAACAAATTGACTCTTATTCCAAACTATTTGAGGATAAATCATATTACAACTCAATAATGGAAGCTGTGGCAAAAGAGATTTATAAGGAATTAAGAAAGTAATACAGCCCACTTTATAAGTATTACCTCGTCATATGGTCAAGAAATCCATTGCCACATAACTTTTTTCTCAAAAAAAGGAGAGAGCCTAATCTTCAAACAAAGGGTGGGCTCAATTTAATGTTTTATACACTCATCATATTGAAAATTTGGATTTCCCAAGTTTATAATTAAGAATTTTATGACTGGATTTTGACTGGATCTTGTACATAAATAATGATATCTTATTTCACAAAGACTTAATGAATAAAGTTAAAAACACTGATTATATAGACACTTTAAACACCTATATTTAAATATTTAGTTTACACAGATCATGGGCGGCATACCGTTTTCTCATGTTCATTGGTCGTTGAAATCAAATAACGACATGAATTTTGAAAGAAGAAGCCGTTGATTTGTTTAGAAAGTCTAATATAACTTGACTTTGTTTAGAAACACCTGGCTTCGTCAAATTTGACGGAACCAGGTGTGTTAAATTAGTGTTTGTCCTCATCCATATAAAGCTCATCCAAAATTAAATCTCCTTGCCCCAAACCTTCTAAGTATCCCTCATAAGTAAGAGCTTTGACTTTCAATCGATTAATCTCATAATCCAGATCACCAAAATACATATGCATCTCTTTTAATACCTGCTTCAATTCATCGGTCAAATCCTGCTTAACTAAAACCTCTTGCCACTTGTCCAGCTTTTTCATTGTATTGTTCATTTTTTTCGCCTCCTTACTCTATAATCGTTAGTTAGGAGGTTTTTGGTGTCACGATTTGAGAAAATTGTTTTGTAAATTTTATGTAAGTCTGATTAGTCATCCTTCTTGAGCTCGAAATCTTCAACATCTTCGCTGAATTCAACTGGTATCCCCATAAATTTCATCGACATCATGAGTGGATCTCCTTGGGTATCAAGAACAGGTCTGTTCATTATCTGTTTTCCAAAATGGTGATGGTGTAAGTATTTAACTTACCTTGTAAAAAGAGGGTTGTTTACATAGGTGGAGTAAGGGAATGATTTAACTGAAGATTGATTTTTGTGTAAGCTGACTTTAGAATATAATTAAGGAAGTGTATTTACTTTCTTTCCCACTTTTAGTTTTTGTGGTATAATTTATTGGTTTGGGAGGGATTTATATGTTGAAGCGTGATGTCTTGAATAAAATTTTATTACTCCACATCATGGAAACATCCAGTAAAAAAAACATCAAGGGATCTACACGTCTTCAAAAAATGGTCTTTGCTTCCGAATCTCAGGCACGAAAAAAAGGAACTAATGCTTTTAATTATGATTTTATCCGGTGGTATTATGGACCTTATAGTGAAGAATTAAGTTCAGATATTGAAGTATTAATCTCAAAAGGCTTAATTAAACGGGACAATCAGAATAACTATACACTCACTCCTAGTGGTAAAGGTACCCTAGAGAAAGCAAAAAAAATACTTCCTAAAGTAGCGGACTTAGATGTTTTGCAGAATATAGTAGATGATTATAGCGAAAAAAAATTGAAAGTTTTACTAAAAGAGGTTTATAATGATTACAATGTTACCTCCTATAATATGGGAGAAGTAATAGAACCATTAAAATACTCCGAGGCGAGTGAATCTCCAAATGTTTAATTACGCTAATTATCCTTTTTACAATCTTAGATATATAAAGAAATGGACCTTCTTGACTATAGTGATGAGTGTGGTAGCCGCTATAGTCTTTTTTATGTGCCTAGAAAGACTAAATTATGAATTCTTTTTATATGATTTTATTGAAGAAAATAATAGGTCTATACTTTCTTTCAGGGACAATATCTTGTTGATTCTATTTAGGTTTTCTCCATTTATTGTCTCAGTGGTAATAGCTATATCTTCTCTAACTGTAAACTCTTTTACAGGGTCTTTCTTTGCTAATCTAATAAGTGATAACACTCTAAAAGTGCTAATTGTATACACTCTTTTTTACATAATCTTTCACTCTTTCACAAATTGGTATTACCCAACTACTGGTGATTTAGTTGTTACAGATAATTATTCAGCTATTATCTTTTTCGACACTACATTAGCTTTAATGAACATTCTGCTTGCTTTGGTCACAAGTGTTCACGTTTTTTATTATACCTGGCCCAAAACTTTGAAGGATAAATTCGGTAAGGAAATAAGGAAATATATAGATAAGTTTGACTACACTAAAAACGTCAATAGAAGTGAAATAGAAGAAAATAAGAGAAAACTTAATAGATATATTATATGGTTCACTAATCTTCTATCAGACTCAATAAAATCAAAAGACTTCGAATTAATAGAAGATACTATACTTGATATGGTTGATATATGGGAATATATGATCAGTATTAACGCCACTAAACAAAAACAGTTAGACGATTTGTTTGAAGATATGGTTGATAATACAGATGATGCAACTATTGAGGAAATAGATAAACTGGAAAACGCCCCATTCTCTGGCGTTTATAAAGAGTGTCTAAGAAATATTCAATCAGTTTTTAGGGATGCTTTTGAACAAGGTTACAGAGAAAAAGATCTCTTTGTATGTCAGGTGTTGTTGGATAACCTAGTTCGATTGACTAAAAATGGTACAGGATTAAATAGAGATGATATCAATAAAGTCTTAGACATATATCTGAGTTTATACAAAATTAGCATTAAAGAGGAAAATGACAAGTACAGCAATTTATCGATAAAAATAATGGAAAACACTAACTTAATCTATAAATCTGAAAACTATAAAATTCAGGATTTAAATAATATCTATTGGTATTTGTATTACTGTATTACACGGGGTGAAGATAAGTACTTAAAAGTCGCGTTAGGATATTTGCAGGATATCCTTGATTCTAGTTACGTTAACAAAAATGTTTACGAGAGAACAATAAATCAACTTCATGAATTGTTGCTGTTTTCCTTGAAGAGAAAACGAATGCGTTGCTTTGCAAATTTAATTAGATTTACTGTTACTTCTAATTTAAACCTCGATATTATCAATAAACAAATGGTAAGCAAGATAAAACAGGAGGACATTCTGGATATCGAAGAAATACTTGACGATTTAGGTTTTAGTAATTGGTCGAATTTGTCCAAAAATGATCCTGATTATTATTATAACACCAAGATATTTGTGGTCTGGCGTAGTTACTATCTTCTTCAAAAAATAGTTAGTCCAGATAGGATAGATCAAGATTATAGCCAACTCTCTGTAAGTCAAATTAAGAATAAAATCAGCTTCAAAACTATTAGCACCCTAATAATGGATTTAGAGACCTTTATTACCTACTGGGACGAATTATTCATTAAACAAGCAAGTCATTTCTTTTTATTGAGTTGCAGCGAGATAGTGAAAAAAAGGGAAATAAATGAAAAGATTGATGGTCTTCAACAAAACATCGGAAATTCTGAGATGATTTGTTTACTAAAGAGCTATGTCAATTAGAACAGGGATATAGAGTTGGTATGCAAGTAGTATTACAAAAACAAATAAAAACTGCGACAGCTTTATGGAGTTACTTTTACATTATTTATCCTTCGCTGCGCTGTTACAGTCCAAATGAAAAGGTGCCACCTTAAAAATGGCATACTTTTGACATACTTTCTCTCACTTTTGTTTATTTCCTTTCATCAAGGATTATGGTAATAAGCCTAATCCGGCTTATGATTACACTTAATTTGTACTTTATTTATCTTTATTTACCTCAAAGAACCTATGGGCGGCATGATGTAATCATCCGCTCAAAATCCCCGTAATAACAAGGTTTAAATGCTCTTATAACCCTTAATAAGGGTTCAGGGGTAACAAACGAGTAACATTTTCTTGAATAGGGGCTAAAGTCAGAGGTTTTCCATGAGTTCTTTGAACTTTTGGGAAGCCTCTTTTTTCATCTCTTTAGTTACATGTAAGTAAACATTTTTTGTTGTGGACTCGTCTTTATGCCCTAATCGCTCCATGATTTGTGGGAGACTTACTTCCGCCTCGGCCAAAAGTGAGGTATGAGTATGTCGTAAAGAGTGGGGAGTAAGTTCGGTATTTAATTCAGCTAGCTTTAATAATCTTGCCATACGATTTTCCACTTTTTTAATGTAATGTGGATAACCTGGCAATTTATCGTCAACACTTGCGAAAACAAATCCTTGATCATGATATATATGACGGTGTTTCATCATTGTTTCTTTTTGCTGTGTTTGATGTTTTTTTAATTCGTTAATTACAGTATCATCTACATCAATTACCCGGACTGCTGTAGCAGTTTTAGGAGGTAGGAGCTTATATTCCTTTCTATTGTTGTTAGGGTTGTAATAGGTTTTTGAAATACTAATGGTTTGTTCCTCCATATCAATATCCCGCCATTTTAAGGCGCATAATTCACCAGTTCGCAATCCAGTATAAGCCAGTAACAAGAATATAGGGTAGTCCTGCTCCAACCCCACTTTTTTTGCAACTTGAAGGAAATGCTTGAGTTTCTGTTTTTCTAGATATCTCGGTAAATCCTTTTTCCCTTCCAACTCTTCAATAGTCTTCTGATGTCTTGGAACATGAGTGAATTCTGTTGGGTCTTTTTTCAATACCTCCATTTCTACAGCCTTCCTAAAAATCATTCTTCCAGTACGATGTGCCCCCTCGATGGTGTTTTGAGCATACCCTCTTTTCTTTAAGTCATTTATAGCGTTTTGGTATTGATGTCTGGTAATTCCCTTTAATTTTAATTTCGCGAAATAATCTAAAAGACGCTTGATTTCATGTTTGCGTATTCGGACGGTACTTTCTTTTACGTTTCCGTTTCCCTCGTAGATTGAAAGCCACTCATAAGAAAAGTCCTCAAATGTCACGTTAGATTCTTCTACATAAGTCCCCTGATTTAATTCATTCTTTAGGATTGCAGCGGCCGCTTCCGCTTCTTTTTTGGTACGGAAACCACTTTTTTTCTTTTGTCTTCTTTTACCG
>NZ_JRNX01000413.1 GCF_000786645.1 Halobacillus sp. BBL2006 | reverse complement strand
AAAAAACAATAAAAATGCGGATCGCCTTGCGCGTGAAGCTCTACAAAAGCTATCAAAACCCAGATGAAAATTCATCTGGGTTTTTTATATGATCGGCATCTTCGATGAGAACCCACGTTTTTCCAAAGAACGGTATGCTTGCCGTTTATTTCTTATTTCTGATTTTGCAATATGTTCCAAAACACTGATAAAGAAGCTCGGATCAAATTTGTGCTGGAACTTGAGGGTTACTCTTACCGCTATAATTGTTTTCCATTGGGACGCATTGGTAGAGTTCTTGCCAAAATAAATGAATCGTACGTCTTCATCACTGAGTTTAAAACCTTTTGACCATAAATCTTCTAAAAAATAAGCCAACGCATGATTGTTTTTCATAGGTCGCTCCTTACTCGTCATCTTCAATTATGTACTAAAGCTAGCTCTTATTAGCTTAACATGAACTTTTTTTCTTTCACAAAGGCTAGCCATTCAAGTCTCACCTGCTGAATCGCCAAAATTCGACTAATATCGCAGTCATTCATCATTATAGCAAAAATAAAGCCAGGTGAAATTCACCTGGCTGAAATTGTTTGTTCATATGTTTTTCGATTTTGAGGAAGAGAGCGCCCTTTATTTCCATTAACTAAATCAAGTACCGATTGCGCTGGGGCTGAACCGACTTTTGCGAGCATCCATACCATCAAGGTGCTATAAACAGCCACCGTCAGTAATATGACAAGGATCATAGTGTTCTCACCCTTCTAAATGATAATGATTTTCATTTCTATTTAGAATTATAGCAAACTCCTCGGACCAAAGCAATAGATGTTCAGAAAATTTACATCCTTTCTTGCAACGCCTTCTCCTCTGCAGGAATGCGAACAGTTAACACTAATAAATGGAGGAACGGGAATATGATCGCAGTGACGTAAGCCTGAAAGAGGAGAGGAATGATAAGCAACTCGAAAAATACTATGACATAATTGGGGTGTTTTAAAATTCGGTAAAGCCCTTTATGGATTGGGAGCTCCTCTGGTAATACTAAGATCCTCGTATTCCACCTTCTCCCTAGAGTCACAATGCACCATACTCTCAATATTTGCAAAATTAAAAAAGCTACTAGAGCCGGAAAGAATATTAACGTCATTTGATAGGAACTGAGATAGAATTCAATAGCGATCGATACAAAAAAGAAGCTATGCAGCAATATAAACAAAAAGTAATGGTTTTCACCTACTTCCCTCGCCCCTCTTTCTAGCATCCATCTCCGATTCGACTGAGCAACGACCAGTTCTCCGAGCCTTTGTACTATTAGAAATATAAACAATACAATTAAAATCTTATCCATTACATCCACTCCAGAGAAACGATCTCAGAACTGAACCCAGGTCCTAACGATGTCATAAAAGATTTCGTTCCAGCTGCCGGTTTACTCTTCATCGCTTCGTTTAAAACAAAATGAACCGTAGGCGAGGACATATTTCCATGTTTACGTAACACGTCGCGTGAGAATTCTAACGTTTTTTCAGGAAGATTAAACACCTCTTGATAGCCTTCCAGTACTTTCCTTCCACCCGGATGAGCAATTATGAAAGGAAGCTGTTGAACTTCCACACCTCTTTCCTGAAGTACGTCTCTCATATGGTTATACCAGAAATCTTTAACTAATCGTGGAATGCTCTTATTAAAGATGACTTCAAAACCACTATCTACTACTCTCCACCCCATCACATCGGTACTATCGGGCTTAATTCGTGAACTCGAAGAGGATACTTCAATGAGAGAGGTTTGGCCTAAGTCTCTTAAAGGAGATTTCTCTCCAATCATGAGAACGGCTGATGCACCGTCACCAAACAGAGCAGTGCCTACAAAATTGCTCACTCTGGGATCATTGTGTTGAAAAGTCAAGCTGCATAACTCTACACAGACAATAAGCACATTCTCTTCAGGGTGCCCTTTTAAATATTCATAAGATTTTGCGACCCCGCTCGTCCCTCCGGCACACCCTAGACCAAATATAGGGGTTCTCTTTACAGAGTCTTTCATTTTCATTTCATTGATAAGATAGGCATCAATCGTAGGAGTAGAAATGCCGGTAGAAGATACAAATATCACATGGTCGACCTCTGAAGAGTGTACCTCTCTTTTTAAGAAAGTTGTATTTGAAAGGCATGTGTTAATGGCATCTTTAGCGTACTCAATCGCTTTTTCGTGATAGATTTGATTTCTTTCAGATAATCCGTGCTCACTTTGAAACCATTCTAAATCCATTGCGAATTGTCTTTCTTCAATGTTTGCATGTTCAAATACAGGGAGTAATCGATTGATTTCGTGAGGTTTAAGCGGGAAGAGTTCTTTAATTAAACTCTTAACTTTGGATTGGGAATAAGAGTGTTCAGCTACTTGTATTCCTGACGAAAGAATATAAGACATAAATCCCCCTCCTTTTTATATATATTGTGAGCAAAAATCTTAGAATTATGACAGATTCGCTACTATAACAGGTTGGTTTTATTAGTTGAAGATCTGTTTAATGGTCTTTCTTTACTGAAAAATCGATAACAAAGGTTATTCAACAAACATGCAGTATTGTTTAAGACTCGATTTCGATCGGTTCCGTTGCTATATACGGATTAGGTGGGAAAACAACTCGTCTAGCTGCAACGCCCAGACACTCGCGTCATAAGCAGGAAATCAACGGAATGAAAATCCCCATTACTTTTGATTTCCTGCTTATGCGAGTCGTGTCTACCAGGGCGTCTCCGCATTTGTACACTTTCCTGTGGGGAACTGGCAAGCCTCCTCAGTCGTTTCACTCC
>NZ_JRNX01000412.1 GCF_000786645.1 Halobacillus sp. BBL2006 | reverse complement strand
GAAGACGAGACCAGCCATAATCGTTCGTTTAGCTTTTTCTCGAGTTTCTAAATACCCTTTTTCCACTAATAATACATCTAAACGTACTTTTCTTCCCATATTGATTAAGCCCTTTGTTTTTTAGTCGGGATCATTTCCTTCAGATTTCGGATTATATTGTCTGGTGTTAATCCGATCTCTTCCCATAAACTCTTCACACTTCCGTGTTCAATGAAACGATCTGGAACACCCATACGCCTTATCCATGGAGAGTATCCTTGTTCTTCTGCAAACTCCAGCACACTTGAACCAAATCCACCTTTTAAAACTGCTTCTTCTATTGTTAAGACAGGGATTTCTTCTTTCATTATGTCATGAAGCATAGCATTATCGAGTGGTTTGATAAAGCGAGCATTAATCACTCGAACCGATAACCCTTCTTCTTCTAAGCGTTTAACGGATTCCAAAGCCATATCTATAGTCGTTCCAAACGTAAGAATAACTGCATCTTTACCTTCCCTCAGTACTTCCCAACTACCAATAGGAATGCTTTTAAGTTCTTTATCCGTCTCTACACCTTTCGCATTTCCTCTCGGGTAACGAATAGCAAAAGGTCCGTCATTATATTCAACAGCTGTATGAACGAGATGTTGAGCTTCGTTTTCATCTTTCGGCATACTGATAATCATGTTAGGAACGGAGCGCAAGAATGCAACATCAAATACTCCTTGGTGTGTTTCCCCATCAGCCCCCACAAGACCAGCTCGATCAATACCAAATATAACATTCAGATTTTGTCTAGCTACATCGTGAATGACTTGATCGTAGCCTCGCTGTAAGAACGTAGAATAGATAGCCAAAAACGGCTTCATTCCTTGTGTTGCAAGTCCTGCAGACAGAGTAGTCGCATGCTGTTCCGCTATTCCTACATCATATAGCCGCTCAGGAAATTCTTCGCCGAACTTATCAAGTTTTGATCCAAGAATCATAGCAGGTGTAACAGCAACTATACGGTTGTCCTCTCGCGCTTTAACTCGTAACGCTTCACTGATTACGGAACTCCAGGCTGGCGGAGCATCAACTGGTTTAATTTTCTCGCCGGATTCAATTTTATAAGGTCCCACGCCATGCCATTTATCTTTCACATCCGTTTCAGCTGGATGATAGCCTTTTCCTTTTTGAGTCATCACGTGTACGATGA
>NZ_JRNX01000411.1 GCF_000786645.1 Halobacillus sp. BBL2006 | reverse complement strand
TACCCGCCAATAATTTGAATGCAGCATATAGAATACCGGCTATGGCTGTAAATACACCCAGAATCGCAACTGGATGAGAAATAAATCGCGATTTAGATAGAATGTCCACGATTGGCCTGATCAAGTAAAACAGAAAGCCAGCGATTAAGAAAGGATAGAAAAGCGTATGGAAGATTTTCAACAAAGGTTGGAAGAATTGAAGCACATCTAATAAGAATATACAAATCAATACCAGGATGATTCCTGTCATATATTTAAAAAAACGCTGATTGATCCACATGGGAGCACTCCTTTGGCAACTTTATAATCTCTTACCCCTTTGATTCACTATAATAAAAACGTGTAAACCAAATACAGAAAATCTTGTAATAAATCACTGGTTATGTAAGGTAATCTATCATGTAAATTTTATAATACGTTCTACAATGTTAGATTTTCTAACATATTGAGTGACAAGACGTATACAGTAAGATAATCTAAACAGTATCACGAACTGCGGGAGGGGAAGCAAACGAATCCATGAATGATTTGAATGTTTGTTTCAGCACAGATGCTCAGTACCTATTCGCTTATTTTTAAATACTTTCATGCCGAGGTGATCCATCATAAAAAATTATTTACGTCATGCTGTGGAAACGATGAAGCAACATTATATCGAGAAGCTCGTAAATGCTGGAGTTTTCCATTCAACCGATGAAAAACTTCACACCCTTACACTAAGTGAACTAGAAACACTTGCGAAACGACTGGACCGTCCATGATTGCGTTAAAAATTTCAAGGAGGAGAAGGGATGTCTTCATATAAGGAGAAGAAAGTGATCTCAATCGGAACCGTTAATGAGTTAACAGGACTGTCGGTGAGGCAAATTCGTTACTATGAAGAAAAAGGACTGATCTATCCTGAAAGAACCAAACGGGGAACAAGAAGATATTCGTTCTCTGACATTGAACTGCTGCTACAAATTGCAGACAAACGAGAAGAAGGCGTGCAGACGGGTGAAATTAAGAAAGATATGCAGACCAATGAAACGAAGAAAGATAAAGTGATGGAACGGATGCTCCGTGGTCAATTCAATGCGCATTTTAAAATGAGATAGAAAATGGGGTCTGGCATCATTAGTGCAGACCCTTATCTTCGGAATAAATAGCGATAATGATGATCCTTCCTTCTATTAAGAAGAAGGTTTTCTTACATATAAAACGAAAAAACCCATACAGAGAAGGTTCTCTGCACAGGCTCATCTCTTAATCCATCATTTTCCTCAACTGATCTTCTGCCATCTTTCCTGTAATCGGTAAATGGTACCGGTTCCCCTGGTATGCTTTGATCATCAGCAAAATCCACAGAATGAGAGAAACAGGTGTCAGCAAAAGGCTGACCATGAGTCCTATAATCGGGATCAAATTCAACACCATACCCAAAACAAAAATACTGCCAAAAACGATCGTGGACTGCATAGCGTGGAACCGGATGGTATCGTTCTCTTTTTCCACAAGCAATAAAACGATGCCACTGACAAAACCAAGCAAATAAGCGATGACTCCTCCGATATTCTCTTCTAACCCTGTTGAAGATTTCTTCATTCCAGGGGTTGGCGACCCTCCGCTTTTTGGTGGGATCGGGGTATTCGGACCTTGTACCATGTTGGTCACTCCTTCTTTTTTCACATCAAACCGTTTTCTCGACAAACGACCGCGACGTTGGAATGACAGAAGCACCACAATAACCGATAAAAAAACAAAAGATGACAGACTATTCTGTAATTTTATTATACGAGTGTCGAACAAGGAGGTCAATAGAATCAGGAGAAGAGTCATAAAAAAAAGCCTGCAGAGATAAGAACCTCTACAAACTTTTGTCGATGATCTGATTTTGTTTGTTGGCAAGGTAAAAAGCCCCCATAAAGAAAGCCATCCCTGCCAGCCAGCCAAACGTTGGCGCGAAGTCTATGTACGATTGCAAACTCATTCCTCCTATAATGGAGGCCCCTCCAAAGAGTGAAAACATGCGTGCATTGCCCACTTTAGTTCTCTCCTTTCCATTCGAAGTAAAGATGATAATGATTGCTGCATCCTTCATTAAACAAGTGGTCGCAATTCGGACATCGAACGGTATCAAGATAAGTAGCAATCGCCATTTCGTTCCAACAATTTCCGCAAAGAATCGCTCGCTCGTTCCATTGAGCTTTCGGCCATTTTTTTGATGGATGCCCGGCTAGTTGCTGATGACAGAAATAGCAGGCATAGTACTGCCCACAACAATGAAACTTGATGGCAATGACGTCTTTTTCACTATAATAATGTACGCACCTTGTCCTCGCATCGACATCGACACCGTGAACGATTGGACGCTTTTCTTCCATAATTTCCACACTCCCTGCCTCCTATTCTATCATTTTTTGAAAAAAGGCAGGCAGATGAAGATAAATACGAAAACGAGACTCGTTCCTGCAACCCCCATCCACTGATAGCTTGTCCATAATTCTCCTACCGCTGTACTGCCAATCGCCACTCCCGTGTAGTAGCTGATTAAATAAAATCCGGACGCTCCACTACGGTGGTGGGTGGCAGATTTACTGACCAAAGCCGCCGCCATAGAATGAGCCACGAAGAAACCAGAACATAACAGGGCTAATCCAATAAGAATGAACCCAACGGGATGCAGTAAGGTAAATGTAATCCCGCCTATTAGAATGAAGACGCCTGCAAACATGATCTTCGTCTGGCCCAGGCTATCGGAGAGTTTACCAGCAATCGGTGGTGCCAACACCCCAAGGATATAAGCGAAATATGTGAATGAAATCCACTTCAGCGACCAGTTGTAAGGGTCTGATTGGAGATAAAAAGGCAAATACGTCCATACGGCTGTAAACACCACTTGCAGGAGCAGCCCGACCATGAACAGCACCAGCATAGACTTATCTTTTAAATGGAATACCATCCCTTGCAAATCTTCTTTGAACGACTGCTCTCCTCCTTTGAAAAAACGTTCCTTAGGCAGTAACAGGATAAACAGAATGATAGCTGCTACACCTATTCCTGCTAATACAAATAACATTCGCTCCCAGTGGAAGATATCGGTCAAGTATCCTCCGACGATCCTTCCTCCCATACCACCGAAGGCATTGCTGGAGATATAGAGGGTCATGGCAAGACCGAGATGATTCGGGGAAACTTCCTCCCCTAAATACCCCATCGCAGCTGCAGGAATCCCCGCCAGAAAAAAACCTTGCAGCAGCCTTAGGACAACGAGCCATTCAAATGAAGGACTGAAGGGCATAGCTAATAGCAACAGCACTGTCACACTGAGGGACAATTGCATAAGCCAGAGGCGCCCATATCTGTCAGCTAAAAATCCGATAACGAACAGTCCGACAGCCATCGAGACGACTGCCGCCGACATTAAGAGGCTTGATTTTGTTGCATTGACGTCGAATTCTTTTACGAAAACAGGGAGCAAAGGCTGAAATACATACAATGTTGAAAAAATCAGCAAGGAAGCGAGCATCAGCGCAATGGTTATGCGCCAAAATCTCGCTTCCTTCGATGTGTAAGGAGTCATTTCCATTTGATTAGTCGCCATCCTTTATTCAGTCTGGAATTGTTCAGGGAATGATGTTAGATCGATATCCCAAATCATCGGCAAGTAAAAGTAAATCGCCAGTGTGACAAGAAAGATGGCGACGACATTTAACAGAAAGCCTGCTTTAGCCATATCGGGAATCCTTAAATACCCAGAACCGAAAACGACGGCGTTTGGCGGTGTCGCGACAGGAAGCATAAATGCACAACTGGCTGCAACGCCTGCCCCAATCATCAGGCTGTACGGATGGACGGAGATTGCTTGTGCTAAAGAAGCCATGATCGGGAACATCATTGTAGCCGTAGCTGTATTTGATGTAATTTCCGTCAAGAAGATAACAAGGATTACGACAATAGCTAAAATCAGGATAAAGCTGATCCCTTCCAAAATCGTCAATTGGGTACCGATCCATTCTGCCAGGCCGGACTCCTGGAATCCCGTCGCAATGGCAAGTCCAGCACCGAACAGCAACAAAATCCCCCATGGAAGTCCTTTCGCTGTCTCCCAATCGAGAATAAAGTCTCCTTTTCTACTGACGGATGGGATTAAAAAGAGAATGATCGCTGAAATCATCGCAATGATCGTGTCATTGATATTTTCATTGATTTGTACGAGAACAAAAGAACGTGAAATCCAGGCGATAGCTGTGAGAGAAAAGATAGTCATCACAATTTTTTCTTCCGGTGACATAACACCAAGGGCTTCCTTCTCGTTGCTGATCACTTTTTTGCCCCCAGGAAGCTGCTTGATTTTCATAGGAAAAGCGACTTTCACCAAATAGTACCAGGCGATGGCCAAGAAAATGATCGAAAGTGGCACTCCGAACGCCATCCACCCGGCAAACGATATCTCAATGCCGTACGTTTTTTGAACAACCGCTCGAAAAATGGTGTTTGGAGGTGTTCCGATCAATGTTGCCAACCCGCCGATGGAAGCACTGTAAGCA
>NZ_JRNX01000410.1 GCF_000786645.1 Halobacillus sp. BBL2006 | reverse complement strand
AAGAAGTGAAATTGGAAGTATTGGCGAAATTCTGTCAGCCACGTCCAAACGATATCCTTCCAACTCCTCCAACACCAGAGGAATGCCCAGGCTTCGAATTCCCACCACAATGCTTTGGTATATTTCCACCGACCCCTCCGCCTCCTGTAGAAGAGTGTCCTTGTAAGTTTCGTTTAGGTATTGAAGGAAACGAAGCTTCAGCAACAGTGACGGTTACAATGCCAGGAGAAGAAGATAGTACGTTTGAAGGGACTATTAATGTAAGTGCAGTACAATGTTTTACTGGCGCTGCGATGTGTAATCCAAACGTTGATAATTTTTCGATAAACTTTGGTAATGAGGGGAATACAATTAATTTTACACAAGGAAGACGTATTGAAATTTCTTGTATTGATGGTACTGATGCACAATTGATAGGAACGGCTCAAGCTGCAGGAAACGTGCTAGATGGCGACTTTAATGTAACTATTCAGCTGACTATTAACGGTAATATAGGCACTTGGGTAATTACAGCCGTTAAACAGGATGACCCCGGCACCACTTTTGAAACGACATTTATGGCCCAAGTCTCACCCCAAACGTTTATCGGCGACTGCACAGATGCAGTAGGACCATGAATAGAAGGTATTGAGTCGTTATAATTTCCAAGATGAGCATAATATGTAACAAAAACAATAGGGGAGCGAGATAGGATTCTGTAGATCTAATTGGTTATGACCTAACAAGATCGGCGTTTTTCCGTTTCACATAAACTAAGCCAATGAGAAAAGCAAATCTCTTTTAATAAAAAAGAAGTTTGCTTTTCTTCAGTTAAAGGTAAGTTATTAATATGATTAGTCTGAAAATTTAATAGTAGAAATGCGTATGAGTAAAATGATTTCCTCATATAATTTTAATAAACTTTAAAGTGGAGCTAACAATTTAGGAATCTTTTAGGCTAGCAGTTGAAAATAAGTGTGAGCTTTTATATTATAATGACTATATACAGTTTTCAGATTATTGATTTCCGTAGAGGAGTGAACAAATGCTAAAAGAATCTGACTTTCCCACAGAAGAACTAAAAGAGCAATGGATAAAAGTACGGAATAGGAAACTGGAAGAGATGGCCCAATATATTCAAAGATATTTTCATCTCACGAAGGTTAGAGAAAATAAAAGTAGCTATGAAGTCCAAGGGTACTTTTTCCAACCAGGTTTTGGAGAAGTAAGAATGGCGTTTGAATTTAGCTACGAAAACGTCGCTAAATTTACAGATCTATTTGATGAACCAATTGAAGAAAAGTAAAAAACGAACAAGAAAGAACCCATTTATCCTTATATAGATGGGTTCTTTTTTAGCATTTTGATTGGAGGGTGACTTCAAATTGAATATTCAAACCAAACGTATCTATGAGGAGAGATCTCCTGATGACGGGGTACGTATTTTAGTAGATGGAATTTGGCCGAGAGGTATTTCCAAAGAAAAAGCCTATCTGGACGAATGGTTGAAATCTGTAGCTCCTAGTAAGGAATTGAGGCAATGGTTCAATCATGAGGAAGATAAGTTTGAACAATTTGAGCGGTTATATAAAAAAGAGTTAGAAGACAACCAGCACAAACAGAAAAGCTTCCAAATCCTTAAGGAATATGCTGCAGATCAAAAAGTGACGCTGCTTTACGCTGCAAAAGATACGACTTATAACCATGCAAACGTATTAGCTGACCTCAGTGCAAAAGAAAATGAAAATAACTAGAAAGGGTGATAAGATGACTGTTCAAAGGATTGAGGAGTTTCAAAAGTTTGATGAAAAGCGCATGACCAAACAAATGGTGTTTGAAGAGGAAAAGAGTAAAGCATTCGTGTTAAATTTCATGCCCGGTCAAAAGCTGCCCTCTCATGGTCATCCCTATACACAAGTCTATTTACTGGTCCTCAACGGGACAGGAGAATGCAAAATTGATGAAAAGGTGTATGAAATTAAAAAAGGCGATACGATTCACTGCAGTAAAGAAGAGATGCTCTCTCTAGAAAACACTGGAGAAGAGCGGATGAGCGTGTACGTGGTCCTTGCAAGAGAGCCGAAAACAAAGTAACAAAAAGTAAAAACAGAGCGGCACTTCATGGGTGCCGCTCTGCTTGTTCTTTAGATTTAAGAAGCATGTCCGCGTAAGTCACGCTCAATCTCTTCAAG
>NZ_JRNX01000409.1 GCF_000786645.1 Halobacillus sp. BBL2006 | reverse complement strand
AGGAAGCTCGGCGCTCCCCCACAGGAAAGCGAGTAACTTCCCAATCACCCCTGACCCCCAATATATAGAAAACGAACCCCGAAACATCTCGAAACTGAGTCTTTCATAATCCTGCACGTTTGTTGAATAACTTCTAAAGCCCATTTGTTTTTTCTATAAGAGATTTTTTATAAAAAATCAATAGCTTAACAAAACCTTGAAAGAGAGAGGGGATAACTGTAAAAACAGATTTTAACTTGTTCAAAAGCGGCGAGGGGATTATAATCACTGTAATAATAAAACTTTAGTACTAGTTTTAGGAGTTTTAGGTCTAGCACGGAATCTCTTAGGAAAGATGTGAGCCCATTGAGCATACCTGTCGTATTGATTCCTATGTTTGCTTATCTCCTGCCTGCTTTTATTCTATTCTATTTGGCCATTGACGTCTTCCTGAGAAACAGACAAAAGACTGAGCATCGATTAAGTGCTTTAATTATTTTGAGTTATGTGCTGCTATTTATTGAAGAGTATATACGGCATATGGTCCCAATAGAGTACAGCTCTATTCTAGTGACGTACTGGTTCGGGAATGTAGGGGTATTGATTCCTTCTTTAGGCCTTCACTTTTTAGTTAAAGTCACAAAGCTAAATCAGAAATTGCCGGCCAGATTGTATCCATGGATTTTTTATCTGCCTGCGATATTAGTCTTTCTGACCATTTTCTCCGGTGAAAACATCGTTAACAGTCAGGAATTTGTCCAAAAGGGGCTCTGGAAAGTCCCAGTTTTTAATACTTCCTATTACTCCAGCGTTTTTGTAGGATGTTTATTTATATTCATGTACGTAATCATTTTGTGGAAAGCAAAAAGATATGCCATCTCTAATGCGCAAATCAGTGTATTAAGATTGCTCATAAGGGCTGTCGTATTAGTATGGGGATGGACTGTGGTGTTTGGTTTTATTAACTTTGATTCATCTTTACCGCCCCACCCTTATATTTATGGAGGGATCATTTGGGGGATATTTCTCCGGCGATCCATGATAAAATATGATTTTTTAAGCTCCCCATACCAACGTTTTGAAAAGTTGTTTAATATAAACCCGTTAATGATTTTATTGCTCGATGAGCAAGGGAGAATCAAGGAAGCAAACCCTAGTGCGAAAAGTTTATTGAAGGTGTCAAACAATACTAATTTTGTTTTTCATGAATTCATTCAAAAAGAAAATTTGAAAGAGTGGAAAGCGGTTTTTTATACCAGTCTTCGCTTAGAGCGGAGTATGGAAAAGATGGAGCTTCAGTTGGATTTGCATACTGAAAATAAAGTTGTAGAGGTCAATGGAGATTATGTCGTCATCGATCAAATTCCGCACTATATGCTGATTATCCGTGACATTACATTAGATAAACTAAATGATGAGAAAATTCGCTTCCTGGCATATCATGATCCTTTGACTCAACTCTCGAATCGAAGATATTTTAAAGAAAAAATAGAACAAGTTTTGGGTGAAACAGCTGAAAAAAGTCAATTTGGAATTGTACTTATAGATTTGGACCATTTCAAATATGTAAATGACCAATATGGTCACCAGATCGGAGATGAGTTCTTACAACACACTGCCAAGTTATTAAAAGAAATAGTATCATCTCAAGGGGTAGCAGCGAGACTGGGAGGTGATGAATTCATTATATATATCCCATCTATTAAAAGTTATGAGGAAGCGAATTCTTATGCTCGCCTGGTTTGGGATGGGTTAGAAAGTCATCCCTTCCAAAAAGGCAGCCTTTATGTACCCGTGCGTGCCAGTGTTGGTATGAGTGTTTCTCCTTACCACGGACGTGATTATGATGCGTTGCTTAACCATGCAGACAAGGCCATGTATGAGGTGAAAAATTCAGGAAGGAACAGCTATTACATTCAGAACTATTGAATTCGTTTCCTGTCCACTAAACTGTTACAATAGAGAGACATTAATTAGACGAGGTGAATGCTCTTGTTCGTTGTTGGAGCTACAAAAAAATTGCAAAATGAAATCAGTAAGCCGCTTGCTGATGTAGAAGATTATCAGAATGTACCTGAGATTTATCAGTGGCATGCAAATATAATTACGATTAATCGTCGGAAGTGTTTAGTTCTGATGAATAATCACACTTGCCTTAATTTAACTTTACTCGGTCTTCGGAAACAACAGTTTGAGAACCTTGACGATGTCATTAAAGGTTCGTTAAATCAACTGCTTCAACTGTTAGATATAGAAGAAAGTGTAATAAATAAAATGCTTGAGGCGGCTGATCAGATCGTTTATACAAAAACTAAAAGCAGACAAATCCTAGGGATGATGAATGAAATTAAATTTGAGATTGAAAGTAAAACAGAGGGACTTAGCTATGAAGAGATCGATGCAGTTAAATTGAACAAAGGCAATAATAAAGATTTTATTTTCCTGCCGTTAAAACACCATAGTCCGTACAACACCTTCATTAAATATTTTCAAGAAGAAGAGTAGCGCGTGAAAACGTGCTGCTTTTTTTAATTATTTGTTAAGAAGAAGGGAATACAAAAGTCAGAGCAGAAAAAGTTAAATGTTTAAATCGAATGTTTTGTATATACCCATTCGGGTATATTATAATTAGAATAACTTCTAATTTGGAGGGTATATTTATGTTCTTTAAATCATTTTTTGATGAAAATTTAGCTCAAATGTCGTACATGGTTGGTTGTCAAAAAACAGGAGAAGCGCTTATTATTGATCCAGCTCGTGACCTTACTCCTTATTTTGAAACGGCTGAAAAAGAAGGGTTTACGATTACAAAAGCCGCTGAAACGCATATTCATGCAGACTTTCTTTCCGGAGCACGCGAATTAGCGAATAGTGGAGAAGTAACTCTATTTCTCTCTAATGAAGGGGAGGAAGACTGGAAATACCAATATATCAATGAACTTGATCATCAGTTGTTAAAAGACAAAGATCATTTCTATGTTGGAAAAGTTCGTCTGGATGTGATGCATACACCTGGCCATACTCCAGAAAGTATTTCCTTCGTGTTAACTGATGAAGGAGGCGGTTCCAGCGTTCCCATGGGGATATTCACCGGAGACTTTGTGTTCGTAGGCGATGTAGGCAGACCTGATTTACTTGAAAAAGCTGCAGGTGCAGCGGGAACAGCGTCAACGGGAGCTAAGCAAATGTTCCAATCCATTGAAAAGTTCAAAGAGTTACCTGATTATGTTCAAGTTTGGCCAGGCCATGGTGCGGGTAGTGCCTGTGGTAAATCATTGGGCGCTGTACCTGTAACTACTGTGGGTTATGAGAAAGAGAATAACTGGGCACTTCAGCATGATAGAGAAGATTCGTTTAGCGAAGAATTGTTAAGTGGTCAGCCCGAACCTCCGAAATATTTTGCAATGATGAAAAAGTTGAATAAAGAGGGTCCCGCTCTATTAGACGATACCGAAGTGAAGAGCATATCTATATCAAAAGTTGATGAATACAGTAATGATCAAACGATTATTATTGATACAAGAGATGCTGAAGCATTCTCCAATGGACACCTTGAAGGTACGATCAACATTCCTTTCAATAAGTCATTTGCTAATTGGGCAGGATGGATTGCGGAGTACGATGAACAAATCGTCCTTATCGCAAAAACAGAAGAGGTAAGTGAAGTTAAAAAAGCTTTACAATCTATAGGACTGGATCAAATTATAGGGTATATATCTGCAACCGAGGTTGAATCTCAGTCTGGATTAGAAACTTACCCAAGTATTACACCGAAAGAATTAGAAGCTAAATACCGTGATCATGAAGACTATATTGTAGTTGATGTTCGTAACCAGACGGAATGGGATGAAGGACATATGGAAGACGTCCAGCATATTATGCTTGGAAAACTGAAGGACAGTTTGAATGAAATCCCTTCAGACAAAACACCTATAGTCCATTGTCATTCAGGAAGCCGATCCGCAATTGCAGCTAGTGTTCTGCAAGCTTATGGCTATAAAGATGTTATTAATTTAGAAGGTGGTTATTCCGCATGGTCGGAAATTAAACAGCCTGTACAATCGTAAGAGAAAAGCTCTGCTTCTACTGGAAGCAGAGCTTTTTTTAACAAATAAAAGGAAACGGGTGGTGTGGTGAGTGAGCTTCCACTTGCCAAGTAGGGGACCTATCGGGACTTGCTGCATGCCATGTGGCTATTCCGGCAAGAAGAGCGTCTACATGGTGAGTAGAGGGGGCGTGAAAAGGTGAATGACTAAGGTAATGTTGAAAAAGCCATTCCATCACTTTAAAGCGGTACTCTTTATCTTTTTTATAGTGAAGAGCCATTGATCTTCTATCACGTGGCAATCTAGAAGCTAATGCGATGCCTGGATGAACTTCGAAAAGCTGGATATAGTCTCCGAAATGATTCCTTAGCATGTGGGCTAAATGGATGCCTCTCATTGTCAGATAAACCATTCTTGTAAGGGTGGGAGGCATAATGGATCCTGACTTCATCCCCAATGACTTTGCAAAAGTACGAAGAGACCGGTCAGCTGGACGATCACCGCCCCCATCCTGGTAGGATAGTGGGGCATCTATCCCTATATGAAGTATTTCATTATTGCTCAGCTGTCTCTCAATAAGGGAGAAGATTTTTTCATCAGAAACTTCCGCTTCCAGGTGGTTAATCTTTAGTTTTTGATGATCTTCTTTAAGGATAGCTATGACTGTGTCTTTATGGTTTGCAGGTCCAGAAAGGTCGATGCCAATAATGTTCATGTTCCACCTCGTATTTTTTAAGTTGAAAGAAAAAAGACCCCTACCATTGGGGTAGAGGCAAAAGTTTGTATAGGTATAGGATTAGGGGAGGTGCTAATTACACACTAAATTAAAATTAAACATCAAGTTCAAACGATAATGGCCTAGGATGAGTTTCATCCATAGCTGTATCAATTGGAGCGCTATTAACTGATAGTGAAAGTAAAACTCCAACTACTGCAATGAAGCCAATAAATTTCTTCATATTACTGTCCCTCCTATATGAGAATATTTATTTAACAATTCAATTGCTAACCTTAAGTATTTTGTTGATTTCTTGTAGCTTCTCTCTGCTTCCAGTAAATCAGATATAATAACTGAATAACGGATAACAAAGCGATGTTGTTTAGATTGTTGGAAAAGAGGGATAGCCTCATTTGCAAGGTATTCTGAAAGAGTCGAATTATCTTGGATGAGCATTTGATATATATTCAAATGGACTTCTTGTGATGATGTATCCAAAGGTGAAGAATTCAAATGTTTAAAACCTTCATCAATCCAATACATGCATTCCTCGAACTCTTTTAGTTTATAATTTTCTAAAACTAAACAATGGATTGTTTCAAAAATTTCATAGTCCGAAGCAGTCTCTCTTCGATAGGGTAAACTTCTCTTGTAGTTCATAAGAGCAGTATCATATTGACCTCTTCTGGATTCTATAACACCAATATTGTGATAGATAACACCCAGTTGGTAGTGATTCCTAGTTTGTGTTGCGATTTTACTCACCAAATGATAATTTTCAAGTGCTTTTCCATAATTTTTCAGCCTGGCATAATTAATGCCTAATAGTATATGGCAATCTGCACTTTTAATTAAGTTATAGTGTTTCTGATAGATAACCAAGGCTTGATCAGCGTAGTAGATTGAGGCGGAAATATAATTTGATTGACTAGAACTTAAGGAGAGCAGATAGTATAGATCACTCAATTCCCATTCTTCAACCTTAAGAGAAGCACTATAGTTTTTAGCCTCCATCAACTCTTGAAAAGCTTCTTCGAAATCACCTTTGTAGTATTTTACTAAACCTGCGCCTAAATGGAAATAGAACTCCATCTCTTCATCAAAAGTATCTTTATGTTGACGGATATTTCCCCATGCTTCATAAGCCCCATCTATCTCATTTTCTAATAGAAGGTGACGTATTCGAAATAATTCGAAGAAAATATACAAATGATGGTTATCCAGGGTCTCTTTCTGTTGAAGAAGTTCTTCCTTCAGCCGTTGAGCATCATCCGCTTGCTTGAAAACAATTGCTTCATACCATTCCTTCAATTTTTCCTTTGACGGATGATTGTACGAAGAATCATGAAAATCAAGCCCAAGACGTTCGTAAAGCAACTCTAGTACCTCGAACGCTGGAACGGTTTGATCATTCTCAATCTTAGAAAGATACGCTGGCGAGATGATCCCATCAGCCAACTGGTTTTGGGTTAAACCTTGTTTGACTCGATGAAATCGAAGCACTTTACCATATTCCATTTTACACACACCTAGTTGATCAACTGTTGATTTGTCAGAGTGTGGCTCTTTCAAATCTATATTTAGAATACATGTTCGATTAGGAATTTTCAACTATAAACAGAGGTTTCCCAAGTCGTGTTAAATTGTTGGCTTTAGGGGGTGTTTTACCTAGCAACTTTCACAGATTCATAGTTAGAAAATTATGATATATTTGGGTTGCGTCACAAAAATTAGGAGGGATTCGATGAATTGGAAGTCTGTTATGGCCACATTTGTATTAGGTACGAGCCTGGTGTCTGGCGGGACGTTAGCTCATGCCGAAGTGGGTTCAGACCAAAAGAGTAAACCTGAAGTGTCACAGTTTGTTAAGAAGAACATATCGTCTAAGAAGGTACTTTCAAACAAAGCGGTGCAGAACTTCTTCAAAGAAAATGAAGAGCAGTTTAATTTAAAACCTGCTAAGGATTTGAAACTAGTAAAATCTGAAAAAGATGATTTAGGTATGACGCACTATACTTATCAACGTGTTGTTGGAAATGTACCCATTGCTAATTCTAAGGTTGTCGTACATACGGATAAAGAAGGACATGTAGCGGCAGTGAATGGTGAATTTCATGAAGATGCGCCTGAAAAAGTTAAACAACTTAAAAAACTTAATAAGAATGATGCAATAGATCTTGCATGGGATCATATTGGTGTGGACAGAAGCCAAGCCGATAAAGTTCAGAAGAGTGAATTGGGAGAAGATTTCAATACCCTGACTGAAAACTCCGCTTTAGTGGTTTATCAAGAAGAAAATGGAGATTATACGCTGGCGTATCATGTTGAACTTCAATTTGCTGAACCTTATCCAGCAAACTACCAGTTATACATTAATGCAGAGAACGGTGATGTAATTAAATCTGCAAACGTGGTAGAGGAAGCAACAGGTACTGGAACAGGGGTGTTGGGCGATACTAAATCACTAAATACTTATTACTACAACAGTACTTACTATCTATTTGATACCACAAAACCGATGAACGGTGTTATTGAAACATTTGATAACTACGGTGGCCAATACAGCAGTCTCCCTGGATATTATGTGACGGATTCAGGAAATACATTCTATAGTGAACGTCAAAAAGCAGCTGTAGACGCTCATTATTATGCAGGTGAAGTTTTTGATTTTTATTATGATAACTTTGGTCGTGTGAGCTATGATGGTCAGGGAGCTGATATCCGCTCAACGGTTCATTATGGTTCTAATTACAATAACGCGGCATGGACTGGAAACCAAATGATCTATGGCGATGGAGATGGTTCAACGTTCACATATCTTTCTGGTGGCGATGATATTGTTGGACATGAATTAACTCACGCTGTAACGGACACGACTGCAGGACTCGTTTATGAAAATCAATCTGGAGCACTCAACGAATCATTCTCGGATGTTTTCGGTTATTTCATTGATTCTGAAGATTGGTTAATGGGTGAAGATGTGTACACGCCTGGACAACCTGGGGATGCGCTTCGTTCCATGTCTAATCCAAATGCTTATAATCAGCCTGATCACATGAATGAATATCAAAACCTCCCGAACACGGAGGCTGGAGACTGGGGTGGAGTTCACACAAACAGTGGAATTCCTAACAAAGCGGCTTATTATACGATCAATAGTCTAGGTAAATCACAATCTCAGCAAATTTACTATCGTGCGTTGACGTTATATCTAACACCGAATAGTAATTTCTCAAATGCTAAACAAGCATTAGAGCAGGCAGCCCAGGATCTTTATGGTTCTTCTGCTGCAAGTGCGGTTTCCCAAGCGTGGAATAACGTAGGAGTTTATTAATAATAATCGATTGTAAAGAGGTGGGACGTTATGTTCCACCTCTTTTTTACTATCTAGGAAACTATAAATATATAGGTGTGGTTAACTTTTTGCGGTGTGAGTCTACATCTAGCTCCTGCGCCTAGCCCCTCGAGGTCATAAGACAAGCGATTACGTGGATAAAAAGCCATCCACTACATCGCTTGTCTTATGCTTGTCGGGTCCCTCAGGAAGAGGGTCAGTTCAACGTTGGCACAGGACGTGCCGAACTTAGTTGAACATTCATTGAATAACTAAGTCAGGCGCTTG
>NZ_JRNX01000408.1 GCF_000786645.1 Halobacillus sp. BBL2006 | reverse complement strand
CCGCGGGCGAGACGGGGAGCCTCCTCAGGCATATCGCCTTTCGGGGTCTCCCCTGCCCCGTTCTCCCGCAGGAGTCTCGCCGTTTTCCAGCCAACCTTATCCTATTTAGATAAACGGAACCGTTGTATTAAAAGTTAGAACGATGAGTCGCCAGCTTAGTGGAGACTTATTCCTAACCAACAATCTTCACATTCAACAATTGCCCTTTTTTCATAAACAGGACGTATATAAACACACGGTTAACCAGCAAAAAAAGGAGCCAAAATTGGCTCCTTTTTCATCTTTAGAATTTTATCAAGTGGTCAAATATTATTTTTGTCGCGTCCAACTTTGTGGCTACCTTTCCTGTTAAGGAGGATGCTTGCGAAATTGGTCCTCCAGGCCAAGTGTGTCCTCCGCCTTCAATCGAATAAAACACGACTTTTTCTTCTTCTCCCTGCAGATAAGCGTCTTTCCTAATGAAGAATTCTTCGTCTTCAATGACCCGCTCCTGATGTTTAGTTACATCAGCTCCCCAGGATTTTGAAAAAAACTCGACTGTTTCATCTGCTGAAAGAAGCTGATCAATCATGTATGTAGAGTCATAGTGCCCGTCATAGGGAACGAGTTTATCATTGGTCCCCATTATGAAAAGCATTGGCATTGGCTTTTTCCATTGACAGTTCTCAGCCAAATCTTTTACCATAGGGCCGGAAACTCCCCCCACCCCAGCAAAAACATCTTGGCATTCAAGCCCAAGTCTCAAGCTGAACGCAGAACCATTGGAGAACCCTGTGGCATAAATTCTACTTTCATCCACTGGATATCTTAGTTTCAGCCAATCAATCAGTTCCAATACAAAGCCGACATCATTGACCTCATGCTGAAAGGCAGCATTTTTTTCTCTCCCTTCATTCCATTGCTTTGTCATCCGGTCTGAAGGATCGAAATGAATCGCATCTGGAAAGACAGTCATAATCTGATGCTCTTCCGCAAGCTTCTGGAACTTTGTTATTTTCATATGATGCCTTGCGCTGCTGCCGGCACCGTGGAAACAAAAAACAACCGGGAGTGACTGCTCAATGTTTTCAGGTGCACTGTAATAAAAGATTCGCTCTCTTTGTTCAAATGTTATCGTTTGTGGTCCAAAAACTTCCACGATGATCTCCCTTTTCTCTTTGTATTAATGACTTCCTGTTCCTGATGAAGCCCTTTGCTCTTCAAAATCCACCACATCTTGTGTCGCTAACGGAGTTAACGTAAAGCCGGTGTACCCATAAATGATCGCGATGATCGGAGAAATGAAACAAATAAACGAAAACGGGATATAGCCGATTCCTACGTTTAGCGTTGTCATAATAAAAGCCCCGGTTACTCCCCATGGAATTAAAGGATGGATGAGTGTCCCCGCATCTTCAAGCGTCCGTGACATATTTTTAGGATGAAGATTTGTCTGTTCATAACTCTCTTCAAGCATTTGTCCTGGAAGGATGATAGACAGATACTGTTCACCTACAACGACATTGATGCCTAAACAAGACAGAATGGTAGACGTAATAACGTTGCCCCGGCTTTTCAAAAACCTCTTCAGTCCCGCAATAATTGCATGTGCCAATCCAATCTCACGAATGATACCACCAAATGAAAGCGCTATCAAAATTAACGATACACCAAACAACATACTATCTAATCCACCAAGTGACAATAGGTTGTCAATCGCCTCCACCCCTGTATCGGCGGTGTAACCGAAGTGAGCGGTGTTCATGATCGTCCCCAGCGAGACACCAGGTGCAGTGTAAAAGGTGGTCAAAACAGCAGCCACTAATCCTACAATTAAAGACGGGATCGGACTGACTTTTCTAAAAGCCAAAACTATAATCAATAGAGGGGACAGGAGCGTAATCGGCGTCAGCATAAACTCACTGTTCAATGTAGCCATCATCGATTCTACGTTTGCTGTGTCTGCCGCGCTGCGATCAGAAAAGAAACCTATCGCTGCAAAAATACCAAGTGTAATGAGCAGGCTCGGAATGGTCGTCCACATCATATGTCGAATATGTTGGAAGATATCCACCTTAGCCGTTGCTGCAGCCAAGTTAGTCGTATCGGATAGAGGGGAAAGTTTGTCCCCAAACATCGCTCCACTCACAATAGCACCAGCTGTGATCGCTGGTGATATGGACATCCCATAGGCGACGCCCATCAGCGCGATTCCGATTGTACTAATCGCACTCCAGGAACTTCCTGTCATCGTAGCCACTACCGCGGTAACAATCACGGCACTGACTAAAAAAATCGATGGCGACAACACTTGCAACCCGTAGTACGTAATGGTCTGGACGGTTCCATTCAATACCCAGACCCCAACGGTAATTCCGATCAAGCTTAAAATAATGATGGCAGGAACACCGTAAGAGACTCCTCTTGTCATGGCTCTTTCTAACTCTTTCCACTTGTAACCTAGGTTTAGCCCATACAAGGTAACGATGATCGCAGCGATGACAATTGGTATATGAGGCGCTGTTCCATAGACTAAGATGCTGACTCCAAGGATCGCTATGATAAAAAGAATTATGAGACTCGACATGAGAAACGAAGGCTTTCTTTTTTCCATGTAATTCCCCTCTCTAGGATTATTGAGAAAATTCTACCGTTTTCTATTCTTTTTTGACCAACATCATTTCGTAAACCAGCGGAGCGTGAGGATTAAGCCTGCACGCTCACGGTAGTCGGATCTGTCTAGATCAACTCTACTAACATCACATAAGGGTTTTCAATATAATCGATGAACCGGTTCGTAAAGGCTACCGATTGCGAACCATCAGCAACTCTGTGATCGAAGGTCAGGGTCACATTCATCATTTGGCGGATGACAATTTCGTCATTGATAACAACCGGGGTTTTTTTCGTTTTATGAAAAGCCATCAACCCTGTCTCAGGATAGTTCAAAATTGGTGTAGCGCCGGTACTACCCATCGGTCCGACGTTACTAATCGTGAAGGTTCCGCCTCGTAAATCCTGTCCAGAAAGCTGATTATTTACGGCCTTCTTCGTTAATGCCTTCATCTGTTTATGAATCTCTATCAATGATAGATTTTCGACGTTTTTCAGGACAGGAACAATCAGCCCTTCGTCCGTTCCCGTTGCCAGTCCGATATTATAAGAGGATTCTAGAAGGATTTCTCCTTTTTCTTCGTCTAATTTAGAGTTGAATATCGGAAATTCTTTCAGTGAGAGCTGGAGAGCTTTTATAAAAAAGGCAGCAACAGATACTTGGATTCCTGGACGACGATCCGTTCCATGCTTCAACTGCTCTTTCAGCTTTAATACTTCTGTCATATCCACTTCATCAAAATGAGTGACATGCGGAGCTGTATAAAGCGATTGGGTCATTTTCTTAGCAATTTGTTTTCTACGGCCTTTGAATGGAATGGTTTGCTTCTGTCTTGCTGGTTCAACTTTCGGCTCATCTTTAACGACCTTTTCTCTTTCTAGAGCAGGCTGGGATTTGGCTTCGACAAAAGCAAAGATATCTTCATCGAGGATACGCCCTCCCTTTCCTGAACCTCTCACATCCTCGATCTTGACGCCTTGCTCCCTCGCGATTCTCCTTGTATGAGGGGATGCCTTCACACGAGTAGGTGGAAGCTCCAAGTTAAAGGTTCTTGGTCCAGAGCTTTGTGCCGTCTCTGGATGAGCGGCAGAAGCTTGGCCAGCAAGGACTCGCTTATCTGATGGCTGCTTTTGCTCTGTCGTCATCGTTAAAATCGTTGTCCCCACTTCAATTACATCGCCAACCTCGAATTTGATTTCCTCGACCACCCCGTCCGCTGGAGCTGTCAGTTCCGCCGTCATTTTATCGGTCTGAACTTCAACAAGAGGAGCGTCGTTTTTAACGTACTCCCCTTTTTTCACAAAATAATAAAGGATCTCCGCTTCATGCATTCCTTCTCCGATATCATGTAATTTTACATCCATGTTCAAGTCCTCCTAGTACGATAATGCCGTATTGATGGCATGAATGATTTTTTCACTGCTTGGCAAATACTCTTTTTCGAGCGAATAAACCGGCACGGGCGTATCGAAGCCTGTCACCTTTTGAATCGGAGCTTTCAAGAAGAAAAACGCCGTATCATTAATGAGGGAAATAATATCGCTGCTTACTCCCCCTGTTGCTGGAGCTTCGTGAATAATGACAACACGTCCTGTCTTCTCGACAGACTCTTGAATCGTCTCTTTGTCTAACGGATAGAGCGTTCTTAAATCAATTACTTCGCAGGTGACGTTTTGATTTTTCTCAAATTGTTCGACAGCTTTTACCGTATCCGGAACCATCGCGCCCCACGTCAATACCGTAACGTCTTCTCCTTTTTTTACATAGGAAGCCTTCCCAAGCTCAATCGAATATTTCTCCTCTGGCACCTCTGCGCGAGAAGAACGGTAACTTCTCATCGGCTCAAGGAAAAGGACTGGATCCGGGTCCTCGATACTCGCAATCAACAAGCCTTTCGCATCGTAAGCATTGGAAGGAACCACAACTTTCAATCCAGGAATCTGGGTGAATAAAGCCTCCACGCTATCGGAGTGAATTTCGGGTGCTTTGACACCTGCCCCGTACGGAGCGCGGATGACCATCGGTACGGTATAGCGGCCCATGGAGCGCTGACGCATGCGTGTTGCATGGGTCATCAGCTGGTTGAAGGCTGGATAAATGAAACCTAGAAACTGCATCTCGGCAATTGGACGAAAACCGTTGACTGCCAGCCCGATCGACGTACCTACAATGCCGGACTCTGCCAGCGGTGTATCGATGACCCGATCTTCTCCGAACTGTTCAAACAATCCGTCCGTTGCCCGGAACACGCCCCCGTTTTTCCCGACGTCTTCTCCAAGTACAAGCACAGACTCATCTTCTTCAAGCATCGTTCTCATTGCATCTGTCACGGCCTGAACCATCGTCAATTTTTTCACTTGAACAGCAGTCGTCATTACATTTGCCCCCTCTTTATAGCCATATGATGTTCCCGTTGCTCCTCTAGCGTCCAAGTTTGCTTTTCAAATACGTTGTCAAACACATCTTCAATATCTGCTTCAGGATAATCCTTCATCTCAGCTAAGGCCGTATTGATTTCCTGGTTGATATTCTGCTCGATCGTATGCACCCATTCTTCATCCCAGATGCTCTCATTTTTCATATACTTTTCGAGTCTTAATAACGGGTCGGTAGTCGTCCTTCTGCGATCACTTTTTGATTGATCGCGATACTTTGAAGGGTCATCCGCTGTCGTGTGAGCGCCGTACCTCCATGTAACGGCTTCAATCAGAGTCGGGCCTTCACCACGGCGAGCCCGGTCGACTGCCTTTTTCGTTTCCATAATCACAGCAACGATGTCATTTCCATCAACCCGGATGCTTGGGATCTCATACCCCAGCCCTTTTTGAGCGATGGTTTTTGAGTTCATCTGTTTTTCCATAGGAACACTGATCGCATAGCCATTGTTTTGGTTAAAAAAGACGACCGGCACTTTGAAAACGCTTGCAAAATTAAGCCCTTCATGGAAGTCTCCCTCTGATGTCGCTCCATCTCCGAAGTAGACGAGAGAAACACGGTCCATATTTTTCTTTTTCTCCGCCCATGCGACACCCGTGGCATGCAAGAGCTGAGAGGCAATCGGAACAGCAGGCGGGAAGATATTTTTTCCTTCTGGAGGGAT
>NZ_JRNX01000041.1 GCF_000786645.1 Halobacillus sp. BBL2006 | reverse complement strand
AGATCAGCGCTACAGCGTAGAAAATATCTATGATGTGTTTATGATCGTACAAATAATCGTGACGATCGCTGCTGTTTATTTGATCAGTATTCAAAATAAAAAAATGTGGGTGGCCGGCGCGGTACTGATCGTTCTCATCAACGCAGGCATGATGAATGCTTACCAGTACGATAAGCTCTACACGGCTGGAAATATAAAAGACTCGACCAAAGAGTATATTTTGAGTGATGCCTATGATTCCAAACAACAAACTAAGCTCTTAGAAGCTATTGAAACACGTGACCAAAGTTCTTTCTACCGCGTGGAATGGAAAGGTATGGATGATAAGAACAACATCCCGCTCATTCAGGACTTCAACGGGACAAGTGTCTATTCCAGCATTTTAAATAAGAATATTTTGTTTTGGTATTATCATAGCTTGGAAATCGATATGAAAAGAGAGAGCATCAGCCGCTATTCAGGCTTCGGAGATCGTGCAAATTTGTATAGCCTTTTACGCGGTAATTATCTGATGGTTCACAAAGACCAAAATAGGAATCTTCCTTACGGTTTTGATCCTTATATCTCTGAAGGCGCCTACAAAGTGTATCGCAATACCAACACACTTCCTTTCGTACGCACAACAAGCAAAGTGTACAGTGAATTCGCTTTAGAGGACGCTTCTATGGTTGGAAGGGAGCATGCCATGCTGCAAGGGATCGTTTTAGAAAGCCCAGATTCAGTAACGGCTGCCCTTGAGCCGCTTCCTAACCTCATGGATCAAGTAGACATAAAAAGTGTTCGCTCTACCTATAAGGACGGGCAGTTACAAGTCGAGGAAAAAACGGGAGGGATTGACCTGAACCTTAATTCTATCCCAGAAGAAACCGAGGATCTATATGTATCCTTTTACTTAAAAAACAAAGTGAAGGAAGCCTCCTGGTTCCCTCTGCACGTCAATGACTTTAAAACCTCGAGGAAATCCAGGGAATCCTTTTACCGAACTGGGATCAATGATATCACCATCCGAGTTCCAAAAAACGAGAAGATATCAATCAGGGTACCTAAGGGGAGCTATGAACTGAAGGAACTTGAGCTTTATTCTGAAGACTATCAAACTCTTGAGAAAGCGGCAGAAGCGACTCCGCAGTCTGCAGAAGTTAACGTGGACGGGAATAAGGTCGATATACAATTGAATAACGAAAAGAGTGACCGTTATTTGACCATCCCTGTCCCTTATGAAAAAGGCTGGCATGTAGAAGTGAACGGAGAGCAAAAAGAGGTTCTGAAAGCCAATTATGCTTTTCTTGGTGTAGAACTGGAAGAAGGAAAAAATGAGATTTCCTTCACCTATCGTCCGCCTTACTTTTCGATAGTGGCCGTCGTTTCCCTCCTCTCCTTGATGATTTCTATCGTATGGCTTGTAAAACGGAGGAAAAAATAACATTTTAAAAACCCCTACGGATGATTGTTCCCATCCATAGGGGTTCTTTTATTGCTCATGATAAGTTTTGACTCCAATCAATCGTTGCTTCACCTTCTAAGAAGCGCTCAGAGTCCATCGCTGCCATACAACCTGTACCCGCAGCAGTAATTGCCTGACGGTATTTCTGGTCCTGGACATCTCCACATGCAAAGATACCAGGTATATTCGTATTCGTCGTTCCAGGTTCAACAAGGATGTAGCCTTTTTCATCCATATTGATCTTCCCTTGGAGGAACTCCGTATTCGGGTTATGTCCAATCGCTACGAAAATTCCGTCGGTTTCAATAACTTCTTCGACTTCCGTATCATTATCCTTCACCTTAAGGCCGGTGATTTTCATTCCATCAGAAATCATCTCAACAGGAGTTTTATTCAATGCCCAAGTAATCTTGTCATTTCCTTTTGCACGGTCTTGCATGATCTTAGATGCCCTCAACTCGTGACGACGGTGGATAACTTGAACCTCATTTGCGAATTTAGTAAGAAAGTTCGCTTCTTCCATAGCCGAATCGCCTCCACCGACGATCAGGACTTTTTTCCCTCTGAAAAAGAAGCCATCACATGTCGCACATGTGCTCACGCCTCTTCCCATATTTTCTTTTTCTCCCGGGATTTCAAGCATCTTGGCAGAAGCCCCTGTAGAAATAATCAGCGTCTGTGTTTCTAATTCTCCTAGACCATCTACGTTCAATTTGAACGGGCGTTGATCGACATTCACCTCTGTAACCCATCCCCGTTTAAAGGTCGCCCCGAACCGCTCTGCCTGCTTTTTCATATTGTCCATCAGCTCTGGCCCCATGATTCCATCAGGAAATCCAGGGAAGTTCTCTACCTCAGTCGTCAATGTCAACTGTCCCCCTGGCTCCGGCCCTTCAATCACAAGTGGCTCCATATTCGCCCGTGCCAAATATACAGCTGCTGTAAGTCCAGCTGGACCCGTGCCTAAAATAATTGATTGATACGTCATGAATGATCCTCCTATTCCAATAAGTATTTCTATTCTTGTTATAGTCTCTTGCTCGTGTGGTCATTCGTTCAAAAGGTGAATGTTCTTTATTATTTATACTACCCGGTTCATCGGCCTATGTAACAACCACTCCGTTTCTCCTTAAGGACAAACAACCACGCTTTTTTTATCTTTACACATATAGTAATTCTATATGAGCACTTCTTTTATTTAATTTCTTTAAGCATTTTTAAGGGGAGGAGTAAGATCTTATGTACAGAAGGCGGGGTTTCTGCGTATTCCCAGGTTATAAGTACTGTGGCCCTGGGTGCAGCGGGCCGGGGGAACCCGTAAATGCGGTTGATGCTGCTTGTAAGCAGCATGACGAATGCTACCGGTACTACAGGAATTATTGCGAGTGTGACTTAGCGTTTATTCAACAATTGGAACGCCTGCAGAATCCTTACACCGTTGAAGGACGTCATGCCAGGATGATGTACAACTATATGAGGTTTCAGCGATTGTTTACGTGTTCTTTCTAAGCTTGAGTTGGAATAAAGTCATTGATCTTTTTATTCCAACTCCTGATTCCTTATTTATACATCAAGCGAATCTGTTCTAAATCTTCAATCAGTTGATTGATTTCTGTTTGTGATAAGGGGACAAGCAATTGATCGTTCATCGTTAGAACTTGTCCATCCGCTTCGTCTTTATGATTGTACAAATAATGATAGAGTTGATTGACTTGATTCGAATTTAGCGTCGATAAAGTAGAAATGTGCTTCACCTGTTGTAAGATGAATTCTTCTGCCTGACTATCGTATTCTCCAGAGATGATGCTGCCTTTCCAACCCATACCCTTTCCTCCTCTTTTCCATAGCTTCCCCACAAAAGAGAGGATCTATTTACTCATACAGCAACATGATTTTTCATGCACTCGATTGAGATTTCAACCATTCATCTTCCACACGATCCATAAACTCATGGACAACCTTGCTGTTATCTTTTTTCCTCGAAGTTTCATAAGAGCCCTCACAACAAAGTTGGTCCCTTTATTGTATGCAGCATAAATAAAAAATAAAGACTGCCCGGCACGATCCCTAGCATCTATAGTTATGGCACATACCTCCTTCGCATAAAACTTGATAAGCGTGCTAATTGAACTCCCTTCCAAAGAGAAGAGTATTGAACCTTGTTTTCATACCAAAATCAAAGAAAGCTTGAGTCTAAGTAAGACTCAAGCTTTTTAGAAGATTATTCTACAGTAACACTTTTCGCAAGGTTACGTGGTTTATCTACATCACAGTCACGGTGAAGAGCCGCATAGTAAGAGATCAACTGTAACGGTAAAACAGATACTAGTGGCGTTAGTAGATCATGCACGTGTGGAATGACGAAAGCATCGCCAGCTTTGTCTAAACCTTTCATACTGATAATCATACTGTTGGCACCACGGGCTTCAACTTCTTGTACGTTACCACGAATTGAATAGTTGACGTTTGCTTGTGTCGCAAGTGCAATGACAGGTGTTCCGTCTTCAATCAGTGCGATTGTTCCGTGTTTCAGCTCTCCTCCAGCGAAACCTTCTGCCTGGATGTAAGAGATTTCTTTCAGTTTAAGAGATCCTTCAAGACCAACATAGTAATCGATGCCGCGACCGATGAAGAAGCAGTTGCGAGTTGTCGGCAAGTATTCACGTGCCAAGTCTTCAAGCTGCTCTTTCTGATCAGTCAGAGCTTCCATAGCATTCGCTACGATACCAAGCTCCTGCATAGGATCGAAATCAAGTTCGATACCTTTAGCACGTGCTGTATCAACCGCTAAGATAGCAAGGACAGCCATTTGAGCTGTATAGGCTTTTGTAGAAGCCACGGCGATCTCAGGGCCGGCATGTAAGTGCATTGTATAATCCGCTTCTCGGGAAAGGGTGGATCCTGGCACGTTCGTTATCGTCAGTGCTGGATGACCAAGTTCTTTTGTTTGGACAAGGACAGAACGACTATCGGCTGTTTCGCCACTTTGAGAAATGTATACGAATAATGGCTTTTCTGAAAGAAGTGGCATGTTATAGGAAAACTCACTAGCAACATGGACTTCAACTGGGATGTTCGCCAACTTTTCGATAAATTGTTTTCCTAGAAGTCCTGCGTGATAACTTGTTCCCGCTGCAATAATATAAATGCGGTCACAGTCTTTCATCGCTTGACGAATTTCAGGGTCCAATTTAATGTCGTCGTTCTCATTTTGATATTCTTGAATGATTCGACGGATAACGAAAGGCTGCTCATCGATTTCTTTCAGCATGAAGTGAGGATACGTTCCTTTTTCAATATCTGAAGTGTCGATTTCAGCTGTGAATGGTTCGCGAGAGATGGTAGTACCTTCTACATCTTGAATTTCAACACCATCACGACGTACGATAACCGTTTCTTTATCCATCAGCTCTAAGAACTGATCTGTTACGTGGAGCGCTGCCATAGAGTCACTAGCTACGACGTTGAAGTCATCGCCAAGACCTACGAGTAGAGGGCTCTTGTTTTTCGCAACATAGATCGTGTCTTCGTTTTCACGGTCAATCAAAGCAATTGCATAGGAACCAGTCAACAGTTGAACAGCTTTACGGAAAGCAGCCGCTACATCGTTCATTTCGTTGTTCAATACTTCGATCAGTTGAACAATGATTTCTGTATCTGTTTCACTTTGCAGTTCAACGTCTGCAAGGTATTCATCACGAACATCCACATAGTTTTCGATAACACCGTTATGGACAATTGTGAAGCGCTCTGACTTACTTTGGTGCGGGTGTGCATTATCTCTGCTTGGAGCACCATGTGTCGCCCAGCGCGTATGACCGATTCCCAGTGTTGCTTTGACATTTTCATCTACGGCTTCTCTTAAAGTGGCGATACGTCCTTTCACTTTAAATACATCAACACCGTCATCATTCAGTGTTGCAATTCCCGCAGAGTCATAACCGCGATATTCTAGTTTCTCTAGTCCATTAAGCAAAATCTCTTTCGTATCTTCCTGTCCGATATATCCTACTATTCCACACATAATTGTTGTCCTCCTCAATCTTCTGAAGAAGGGCAACGAAAAGGCATTTGAAAACTAGGGGCTTTTCGTCGCCCCTCTCCCGTCGACAAATTGTTTTATTGGTCACTTTATTCAAATGATTTGGACAAAGAGTCGCCTCTTTGGTTTACATTTGAACCTGCGGTTGAAGTGTGACAACCGGGAGGCATCCGCCGAACGCTCGATGAACCTCCACCTCGTCAACTGTGCTTTTCACCAAACACAGCCCTGGCGCTTTATTATAAAATTGAACTTCTATCCTCCTTGCTTTCCTTGAATAAAAGTTCTCTACGTCATTTACCGAAATCGTTAATGAGTAAACGTATCCCGACAAATTTTCAAGAACATCTCCCATTTTACCTGACAATCATTTCAACGGTCAATCAAAATTATTACTCGTTAATGAAATGTAAGCGTGTTGTAATATAGTATGCGCAGGGTGCAGCCTGGTGCACCCTGCGCTTTTATTTATCTATTCGTTTTCCATTCCCAGTTCTTCTACGACAACTTGTACGACTTTATCGACGTAAGTCTCGCACTGCTCTTCTGTAGGAGCCTCTACCATGATACGCACAAGGGGCTCCGTGCCGGATGGGCGGACAAGAACACGGCCGCTGTCTCCCATTTCCTCTTCTACGGACTGGATAGTTTCCTGGATACGAGGATGAGTTTGTACTCTGTTTTTATCAATCACCCGTACATTTTTCAATACTTGAGGGAATTTCTCCATTTCGCTTGCAAGCTCTGATAACGGCTTGCCTGTTTCTTTCATGACATTTACAAGTTGAAGAGCTGAAAGCAGCCCATCTCCTGTTGTATTGTGATCAAGGAAGATAATATGACCAGACTGTTCACCGCCCAGATTATAACCGCCACGACGCATTTCCTCCATCACATAACGGTCTCCTACAGCTGTCTTATCACTCTTCATGCCATTCTCTACTACGGCTTTATAAAACCCGAGGTTACTCATAACCGTAGACACAACAGTGGAATGATTCAATGTTCCGTGTTCGTTCATATGTTTCGCACATATGTACATAATGAAATCCCCGTCAACGATGTTTCCTTTTTCATCAACAGCAATCAGACGATCTCCGTCTCCGTCAAAAGCAAGCCCAATATCCGCACCTTTTTCCTTCACAAGGTTTTGTAATAGTTCTGGATGCGTAGAACCTACTCCATCATTGATGTTTAAACCATCTGGGGAAGAGCCGATAGAAGAAATATCAGCTTCCAAATCTGCAAACAGATGGGACGCTAACGATGACGTCGCACCATGTGCACAGTCAAGCGCAATGTGTAAGCCATCGAAATCGTAATCCACCGTTTGTTTCAGATACTGAAGATATTTTTGACCACCTTCGAAGTAATCATTGATCTGACCTAAATCAGAGCCTGATGGACGTGGCAGTGTATCTTCTTCCGCATCAATCAGTGCTTCAATTTCTTGTTCCTGAGCGTCTGTCAGTTTAAATCCGTCAGGTCCAAAGAACTTGATTCCATTATCTTCAACTGGATTGTGAGAAGCAGAAATCATAATTCCCGCTTCTGCTTGTAGAGCTTTCGTTAAAAATGCGACTCCTGGTGTAGAAATGACGCCGAGACGCATCACCTCGGCACCAATGGAAAGAAGCCCGGCAGCCAGAGCCCCTTCCAACATTTCACCTGAGATCCGCGTGTCACGTCCAATTAATATCTTTGGTCGTTGAACCTCTTTCGTTAAAACATACCCACCATAACGTCCTAATTTAAAAGCGAGTTCTGGTGTTAATTCCTTATTCGCTACACCCCGGACACC
>NZ_JRNX01000407.1 GCF_000786645.1 Halobacillus sp. BBL2006 | reverse complement strand
TGAATATGGCGGGGTATGTGGCTTCCAATATCGTTGACGGAGAAGTAAACATCGTGCATTATCAAGAGATTGATAAAATTGTAGAACAAGGCGGACTGCTTGTTGATGTCCGTGAGCCGGCAGAAAGAGAGATCGGCTTTATCCCAGGTTCCATGAACATCCCGCTTGGTGAATTAAGGGATCGATTAGAGGAGCTGCCAAAGGATCAAATCATCTATATTACCTGTCAGGCTGGCCTGCGCGGCTACCTCGCCACGAGGATTTTAGCTCACAATGGATATGAATCTAGTAATTTGAGTGGAGGATACAAAACCTATCAAGCTGGTAAACGGGTATGGAAAGAAAGTGTCATTCAATCATAAGAAAAGGGCAGCCACTGCGGCTGCCCTTCTGCTTTATTGTAATGCAGATTTATAACGTTGGTAGTACGCTTCTACATTGTTCAGAAGCAAGAGTTCTGTGTACAAATACGCCTTCATATTGAAGTTGGAAAAATCGATGTTCGTCAGGTCCTGAATTTGCTTGATCCGGTAATTGAGCGTGTTCGGATGGATAAATAACTCCTGTGCGGTCTGTTTCCCTTTTCCGTTATTACTCATATAGACTTCAAGCGTCCGTAACAAATCCGTCTGCTTCTCCGCATCATTTTTGATAAGAGTAACCAGGTCCTCACTATAGTAGTCCTCGGAGCTGTTCTTCTCATACAAAGCCGCTAAGTAACGGTAAATGCCAAGCTCAGCGAATTCACGCGGCATCGACTCTGGACGTGGGCTGATGAAATTGGCCGTCTCGATCACCTCAAGTGCCTCTAGAAAACTTTTTCTCATATAATACAAGCTTGTATATTCTTTCCCAACACCGATTAAAAAGTTATAAAAATTATCCTCTTTCGTATCCTTCTTCACCTCTTCAATGAAAGACCGGGCGATTCTGCGAGACGAAAATTTCTCCTCGCTTTTTCCTTCTAACACAAGGATGATCTGGAATTCCGACTTCAAAAACTGGATCCGTTTATTAGATCTGGACCGTTGAATCGTTTCTTCCAAGTAATCGAGCATATAGGTGTACTGTGGGGCGACGACAGAAAACACCAGCACGGAAAAGCGGTCAGGCAGGTTGAGCTTGGCGAGAGAAGCTTCATGCCTGAACTGGCTTTCGCTGCCGTACTCATGATGCAGCAGCTGCCACAGGAGCTCTTCCTTCTTGCCCTCTTTCGCATTCGCTTTTGTGTATACATCATAAACCAGCTTCCCAAGATGAGGGGTCACCTCTGCGAGAAAATTCAGGTCGTCTTCATTCATCCGTTGATCGGATTCCTGCACCCATATGTATCCCATCGTATGACCAAGATGCTTGGCTGCAATGACAATTCGCTGCTGGAAACCTAATTCTTCAATCGGAAGAACCCGGATGGGATCTGTGTTCTTCTCAAGTCTCTGTACAATCCCTTCTTTTTTCAATCGATCGATAATAAAAATCGGACATTTCTTAGAAAGGATCGTTTTTTGCTGGGTCTGGTCAAAATCGTCAAAAGAGGAACTGTACGAAATGAGTTCGAAGTTCTTATTTTCGATAATCACAGGTTTTTCGAGCTTCGAGCTGATCAGCTCGGTTGCTTTATGAATGTCATCTGACTGGAGGATCAAATCTTTTATATCCATATGAATCCTAACCTTTCCAAAAGGAGCTGAAACGTACATACATATTACCCTCCATTATATCGATATAATTTGGAAAGAAAAAGAAAAACCTTTATTTGACATTGACGGATTGGTTGGATTGGGGCTTCCATTTACTTACAGCGGGCTATCGGTAAGTTTGAAAAAAGCTCAGAGTCACGTTGACTCTGAGCTTTTCGTATCGGAACCAATTAGTATTTTTCTGAGATTGTCTTCGCTTGCATGTGAAGCGCAAGATAGTCGGGTCCGCCCGCTTTAGAGTCCGTACCGGACATCTTGAAGCCGCCGAACGGCTGGTATCCGACAATCGCACCTGTACAGTTGCGGTTGAAGTACAAGTTACCGACGTGGAAGTCGTACTTCGCTTTTTCCAAGTGCTCGCGGTTATCGGAAATGACAGCGCCTGTCAGGCCGTATTCCGTGTTATTGGCAATATCAATCGCTTCGTCAAAGTCTTTCGCTTTTGTGAAGCAGACAACCGGTCCGAAGATTTCTTCCTGCTGCATACGGGAGTTCGGATCAAGATCTGCGAAAACCGTAGGCTCAATGAAGTAACCTTTGGAGTCGTCACCTTTACCACCCGTGACAAGACGTCCTTCTTGTTTACCGACATCCATATAGCCCATGATTTTATCGAAGGCGCCCTGGTCTACGACTGGACCCATATAGACGTTTTCCTCCGAAGCGTTCCCGACTGTCAGTTTTTCGGTGCGTTCTTTTACCATCTCAAGGACTTCGTCGTACACATCTTCATGGACGACCGCACGTGAACCTGAAGAACATTTCTGACCAGAGAATCCGAAGGCAGAAACGATGATCGCGTCAGCAGCCGTTTCAAGATTCGCCTCTTTATCGACGACGACTGTATCCTTACCGCCCATCTCAGCAATCACTTGCTTCAGATGATTTTGTCCTGCTTGAATCTCAGCGGCACGCTTAAGGATACGCGTTCCGACATCACGGGAACCCGTGAAGGAAATCAGCGCTGTTTTCGGGTGATCGACAAGGTAGTCACCGACTTCGCCGCCGCTTCCTGGTACAAAGTTCAAGACGCCCTTAGGAAGACCGGACTCTTCTAGAACCTCTACGAATTTCGCTGCAATGACCGGACTGTTACTAGCCGGCTTCATAACAACCGTACTGCCCGTAACGAGCGGTGCAACCGTCGTACCTGCCATGATCGCAAAAGCAAGGTTCCATGGCGGAATGACAACAGCGACCCCAGTAGATGTATAAATATAGCGGTTTTCTTCGCCCGGACGGCTTTCAACCGGCTTGCCTTCTTTCAGCTCGATCATCTGACGGCCGTAATATTCAAGGAAGTCAATCGCTTCTGCTGTATCGGCATCGGCTTCTTTCCATGGCTTACCGACTTCGTAAACGAGATAAGCAGAGAACTCATGCTTACGGCGGCGGATCTTGCTTGCTGCACGGAATAGGATTTCAGCGCGAGCGCGCGGATCCCATTTTCTCCAATCTTCAAATGCAGTTGCAGCAGATTGGACCGCTTTTTCAGCTAAATCAGCATTCGCTTTTGAAACCGTTCCGACTACCTGTTTTGTATTAGCAGGGTTTGTAGATGTAATTTGAGCATCTGTGCGAACACGTTCTCCATCGATGAGTAAGTCGTGATGCTGCCCCAACTCTTCTTTTACTTGCTTCAATGCTTCCTCAAATGCTTTTTTGTTTTCTTCTACTGTGAAATCTGTAAATGGTTCGTGTTTGTAAGGCAATACCATGTGAACATGCTCCTTTCAATATAATAAAGTTTATTTACTGAAAATTCCTTTGATGGCGAAAGCGATATTTGCAGGACGCTCAGCTAAGCGCCTCATGAAATAGCCGTACCAATCTTCGCCATAAGGGAGATAAACGCGCACGTTATACCCTTCTTTGACTAAGTCTGCCTGCGTCTGGTTGCGCATCCCGTACAACATTTGGAATTCATAACGGTCTGTCGGGATGTTGTGTTTTTTCACTAAATTCTTCGTAAACTCAATGATGGCATCATCATGACTGGCAATCGCTGTGTAGTTGCCGTTCAGCAGGTTTTTCTCAATCATCTGCTTCAAGTTGTCATCCACCATTTTCTTCTCAGGAAACGCGACTTTACCGGATTCTTTGTAAGCCCCTTTGACAAGTCTCAAATATGGATCGTACTCATTCAACTCGTCCAGGTCTGCACAGGATCGATAAAGGTAGGACTGGATGACTGTTCCCAAGTTTGCATATTTCGACTTGAGCGTCTTATATATCTCCAGAGTTTCCTTACATCTCGAAGAGTCCTCCATGTCAATCGTGACGGTAACCCCTTGAGTTTCAGCTTCTTGTAGGATATTTTCCATATTCTCTATGACCAGCTCACGGCTGATATCAAGTCCGAGCGATGTCAATTTCAGAGAAACCTCTGATTGAAGCTGATGTTGAGCGATGGCTTGAACGGTATGAATACATTCCTGCGCCCGCTCCCTCGCTTCGGACTCACAGTTTACAAACTCACCTAAATGGTCGACTGTGACCTGTAAACCTTCCTGGTTCAATTGTTGTATCAACGGAATTGCCTGAGAGAAATTCTCTCCCCCGACTATCTTGTCAGCCCCGAATCTAGTGCCGAAACGCTTTGCCAAGCGATCTAACAACTTGTTGTTAGAAAGGTATAAGAAGAAATTCTTACTGATGGCTTCCAAGATCACCACACTCCTTTCATCCTTCTCCTATTTGAACCAAGCGGTTTACTTTAGGTGAAATTCAATAATTTTTTTATTGTTAAGAAAATTGTAACGAATAAATGTAGGCCCTTACAACGTGTACAGAACACAAAGATACCAGCCAAGTTTTATAGTTTAACCACAACGCACAAATAGAGAAAACCCTCAGATTATCCATTATCTGGATGACCCGAGGGTGCAGAATTTGCCAATTAAGCGGCTGTACCTTTGGTTTTATCAATCTTAATAAGGATGAAAAAATACAGCAGGGTGATGCTTAGAACGATCGAACTTGAAAGAATCGTTTCAGTGGGTTCGCCCACATCGATGAAACGAATCAGGAAATCAGGTACAAATAGAATGATAGGGAGAATAATAGGAATCCATACTTTACTCCAAATCGCCATTCCGATAAACATGGCGACGGCGAAGATTACAGCTATTACATTTCCTGTCATTCCAAAATCAAATTCGGGACTATTGATCGCATCATCCAGAAATAGGATTCCGATAAATAAACCCGCTTGAACGATTCCTATGGTTCCAAACAACAGCCATTCTTTTGATTTCCCGGGCTGATGACTGGAAATATATCTAACCGTTAAAGCATAGGAAAGGATCACGATCATAAAAATTACAGGATAACCAACGAGTTCCAGCAACGTGAATACTACCCCTTCATCGAGGACTTTTTGAATGAGAATATACGAGACGGCTCCTAAGTAAATGAGAGGAATGATTTTGTAAATCCACTGATAATCGAAAGCCATCTCGTCCTCAAACTGCTTCATATATTCCTTAGGGGATTGACCGATGATATCTTCAACGCTTTTTCCACTTTGCTCCGCTTCATGCAAGTGGTCCTCCAGTTCCTCTGTGATTTCATCGATTTCTTGCTCCCTTTTTCCGCTTGAAAGCAAATAAGCTCTCAAGTTCCCTATGAATTTCTGACTCTCGTTTGATAGCGTCATATTATCCTTCCCCCTCTAATAGATGGTGAACAGCTTTTGATATCTCACTCCAACGCCCTTTGAACGCTTCAAGCTCTTCTTTTCCTTGATCCGTCAGGGAATAATACTTCCTTTTCGGTCCTCCTGAAGGAAGTTTTTTGGAGCTTGTCACGACAAGGCCTTCTTTCTTCATTCGTAACAGCAATGGATAAATGCTGCCTTCCTTGACCATCGTAAACCCGTAGGCATCCAATTTCTCGATCATCTCGTATCCATAGGTCTCCCCCTCAGCGATGATGGACAGGAGACATCCTTCTAAAATTCCTTTTAGTATCTGACTCGATGACAATTCAACATCTCCTTTACAGTCGAGCAACTACATTGCAATACAAGATAGTGAGGAATAAGAAAAGCATTGCAACTAACTTGCAATACAATATAGTTAAATTATAGCAAATTGTCCCAGTTTTACAACTGTTTTTTTCAAAACATTGGAAATCAAACCATTCCTTCCTTACTTTGTCCTCTATAATGAAAGAAACCGCAAAATTAGGAGTGTTCCATATGGATATACAAAAAATTGGTCAAATTGGTATCCCAGTTAATAATTTGGAAAGGGCGATCACGTTTTATCAAGAAATGTTAGCACTCCCTCTTCTTTTCAATACCGACACGATGGCTTTCTTTGAATGTGGAGATGTCCGCCTCATGTTAACCCTGCCGGAAAAAGAAGCTTTTGCAAACGCGAGCTCGACCCTCTATTTTTTCGTTGAAGACATACAAAAAAGCTATGTAACAGCTAAGTCAAACGGTGTAGATTTTATAGACGAGCCACATTTGATCGCAAAAATGGATCACACGGAAACATGGATGGTATTTTTGAAGACTCAGAAGGAAATATCCACGCGCTGATGAGTGAAATCAGTACCTGACAGTTAAATGTTTCACGTGAAACATTTAACTGTCTTCCTCTTCAGGCTTCAGTGTCTTTGTCTTATAAATCACTACGGTGAAGAAGCAGGCACCAAAGATAAAGCCAATTTTCAAAATCGTATTCGGGGCGACGTAAAAGGCCGAAAATAAGAATGAGAACCAAATCATGATGAGCACAGAGATTTTCGCCTTCATCGGTATGCCTTTTCCTGCTTTGTAATTTCGTATATAGCTTCCAAACCACTTATTCGTCATCAGCCAATTGTATAGTCGATCAGAACTCCTGACATAGCATGCCGCTGTCAAAAGCAGAAATGGAGTCGTAGGAACAAGAGGCAGGATAATTCCCAAGATTCCTAGTACTAATGAAATGCTGCCGATAATAATAAGCAGGACTTTGATAATTTGCTTCATAATGGATCCTTTCAAAAACAAAATTTCTTATCCAATAGTGTACCATTTTACTTTGTGAATTCTGATTGAAACGATTTGTGAATTCCCTGAACCAGCTTCATCATGCAAGGTTTGATTAGTAAAAATCAGAGGAGATGCTTCAGTTGGGAAAATTAGTGAGTTCCTTAACTATATTAGCGTTATTATCCCTGATCTTGGTTTCAGTAAATCAGTTTTCAACACTTTTCTTTATCACGATCTTTTTAACTTCTGGCATCCTTATGCTTATGATCGGGCTCAAAGAGTTAATGGACACCATAAAAAAACCAAAGTGATTATATACTTTAATTAGCCTGCCTCAAACAATATTGATGATTTTATAAACAAAAAAGGAACACTTCCATCCCCATCCAGGATGAAACTGTTCCTTTATCACAATTCAGAACCATGAGGCACTTAACTTTACAAAAGATTTCCCTACTCTTTCATCATTTCAACAAAATGGTAAAGGACTCTCGCCGTTAGTCCCCATATGACTTTATCGTCATACCGATAAAAATACTCCTCAAACTGTCTGGCCGACCAATCATAGTCGCGGCCACCTGGAATCAAGTCAAAAGGAAAGTTCTCTTCCGGCTTCACTTCAAAGTTCACGCGGTACGCCTCGGGTTCATATCCCAAGAAAAACGAAAGCGGAACAGTAAACACTTCCTCCACCTCAGCAGGATTAGGATTCAGGTCCGCTTCTTCTTTTTCGATAAAACCGACATACGTGTATACTCTCATCCCAAACGGTGAAACCATATAATCAAACGGAAACACCTGAGACAAATCTTTTTCATCAACGCCTAATTCCTCCATCGTCTCCCTGATGGCTGTATCCTTTTCTTTCTGATCCTGTTTGTCCACCCGTCCCCCTGGAAAACAAATCTCACCTGGCTGTCTTCGCATCTGATGGGACCGCACTTCAAATAGGAGGTGGAGTTCGTCATCTTTTTCGATGATCGGCAGAAGGATAGAAAACTTGGATAGACTCTGCTGTCCAAGGATGGACGGTGTATGCTGCTTCATTTTTTCTATTATCGTTTCAGGTCTCATCGACTCACCTCAACGTTTCTTTTCTATTACTATAACAAACTCTCAAGTTAGGGACTTCTTAAACGATCGGCCCTGACCATGCGGATATATTTAAGAATCATTGGTAGTTACTTAAGAATACCCATCCGTTATTTAAGAATGAACAGGAGATAATTAAGAATGCTCCACTGTTATTTTAGAATCTCTCTTCAATATTTAAGAACTGCCAGGGGCCACCCTCTAATCCTTATGCACTTGCTGGAGATAAAGAATTTTCTTTTTAAAAAAGTAATCATTTTCCACATTTGATATACTCAAAAAAGAGAAAGCTCATAAATGAGGTGCGTACAATGTTTAAACTCTTGCTCATTGAAGATGACAAAAGCTTGTTTAATGAAATGAAAGACAGACTCGCTCAATGGTCCCTTGATGTCTATGGCATCTCAGACTTCGGACGAGTTATCGAAGAATATACAGAGATCAAGCCGGATTTAGTTATCATCGATATCCAGCTGCCGAAATTCGATGGCTTCCACTGGTGCCGGATGATCCGGGAGCACTCCAATGTTCCCATCATTTTCTTATCCTCACGCGATCATCCGACAGATATGGTGATGTCAATGAATCTCGGGGCGGACGATTTTGTACAAAAGCCGTTTCACTTTGATGTGCTGATCGCAAAAATCCAGGCGATCTTGCGTCGTGTATATAATTACAACACGGAGCAACCGGACTTAAAAACATGGGCAGGCGCGACTGTCGATCAGGATAGAAATCGGGTGACGAACGATCAAGGAACGATTGAATTAACGAAAAACGAAATGTTTATCTTAAAGCAGCTGGTTGAAAAGAAAAGTAAAATTGTCAGCCGTGAAGAGCTGATCAATCGTTTATGGGATGATCAACGTTTTATCAGTGACAATACCCTGACGGTCAACGTCAATCGTCTTCGAAAGAGACTCGATGAAATCGGACTCGGTCAGCTGATCCAAACCAAAGTCGGCCAAGGCTACATAGCTGTGGAGCAGGTCACCCCATGATCCGAAGATTCCTATTTGAACGCGTCAGCTGGATTTTCATGTTTTTGCTCCTGCAGGCCCTTGCCCTCCTGCTTACCTATGTCGACCCTACCATCCCGATGACGTCCGTTTTCTATTACATATTTTTATCCCTGCTTATTTTCATCGTGTTTTTGGTTGTCCGTTATCATCAGGAAACGGTTTTTTACCAGCAGCTTAAAGAGAGAGATAACGACCTTGATTTGACGAGTGTGCCTGAGGCGAGCCGCCCTTTTGAAGAAATTATTGAATCGGCCATGACGGAACAAATCGAAAGTCTGAAGCAAAAAGCGTCTGAGCATCAGATGCTGCTTGAGCAGGAAAAAGATGAGCTCTTATCCTGGATTCACGAAGTAAAAACACCGATGACGGCGATTCACCTGATCATTGACCGAATCGACGATCCAAAAATAAAATCTCAGCTGACCTACGAATGGTTACGAATCCATCTGCTGTTAGACCAGCAGCTGCATCAGAAGCGTATGCCGTTT
>NZ_JRNX01000406.1 GCF_000786645.1 Halobacillus sp. BBL2006 | reverse complement strand
AAATAGCGACAATCCATAACGTTTTTTCCTTCACTCGCCACGCTTCTCTTCGTGACCTCCGTTTATCATAGCCCATTAAAAAAAATAGCCACAGACTTAAAACGAGTTGATATAGAATGACAACCCCGAGAATTGAATTCACGTTGTAACCTCCAAGTCACAAAAAAAAGTCATTTCCTACCGATCGGAAATGACTTTTTACTCTATTTAAATGCTTTCTTATTTAAGAGCAGATTTAGCTTGCTCTGCAAGACTTGCGAAACCTTGCTCATCGTTGACAGCAAGATCAGCTAGCATTTTACGGTTTACTTCGATACCAGCTAACTTAAGTCCGTGCATTAGACGGCTGTAAGAAATGTCATTCAAACGTGCTGCAGCGTTAATACGTGCAATCCAAAGTTTACGGAAGTCACGTTTTTTCTGACGACGGTCACGGTAAGCATACTGACCTGATTTCATTACTTGCTGTTTAGCTGTTTTGAATAGTGCGTGTTTTGAACCATAATAACCTTTTGCTAGTTTAAGGACACGGTTACGACGTTTACGTGTCACTGTTCCACCTTTTACTCGTGGCATTGGAATCCCTCCTATATGTTTCGTTCTAGATTAGTCTTTTGGAAGCATGTGCTTGATGCGGCGGTAGTCTCCTGCAGAAACTAGTGTATCTTTACGCAATTTACGCTTTTGTTTTGTAGATTTGTTAGCGAACAAGTGGCTTGTGAAAGCGTGGGAACGTTTCACCTTACCTGTTCCAGTCTTTTTGAAGCGTTTTTGAGAACCTTTATGGGTTTTCATTTTTGGCATGTGAATTTCCTCCTTTTGCTTGATTCAGTTCCTTACTTCTCGTTAAGAGGAGAAAGCATTAGGAACATACTGCGACCTTCCATTTTAGGCTTGGTCTCAATCTGGGCAATGTCTTTACATTCTTCAGCCATACGCTCAAGAACTTCTTGCCCAAGCTCTTTGTGAGTGATCGCACGACCGCGGAAACGGACTGATGCTTTCACTTTATCGCCTTTCGACAAGAACTTGCGAGCATTACGAAGCTTCGTATTGAAATCATGCTCTTCAATGTTCGGACTAAGACGAACTTCTTTAACCTTAATGACCGTCTGCTTCTTACGAGCTTCTTTTTCTTTCTTCTGCTGCTCGAAACGGTATTTACCGTAGTCCATCACTCGGCAAACTGGAGGTTTAGCATTTGGTGCAACCATAACGAGGTCAAGATTTGCATTTGCTGCAATATCAAGTGCTTCATTACGGGATTTGATACCAAGTTGCTCCCCATTTACATCGATTAGACGAACTTCGCGGGCACGGATTTTTTCATTAACGTTCATATTATCCTTGCTAATATTGAGCCACCTCCGTCGTATTTTAGAAAACCTTTATAGAGATCTGTCATCGACAAGATTTTTAAACACTAAAAAAAGCGTCGGCACACATACTGCACCCACACTTATCCTATCGTTTAAAAAAGGATTTATGACCTGCCAACTGCTTTGTGCGTCGATCAGGTGAGAAGCGGGTGCTTCTACTTGTCTCTAGATCCGTTCATTCAGTTACCTAATATATAGTAGCATGCCTAATGATTGATGTCAACACTTTGTTGACCACTTCGGAGACTACTTTTAAAAGGATAAAGGAAGAGCACCGGAAAATCAAGAGTTTTTTGTGAGGGTTGATAAGTTGGATAACATAGACAGAGCCTTAACAATAAAAGATTATACCCGTTCTATCGGTGATAGCACCCTAGTAAAAAGAATAGCTCCTTAACTAGACGGAAAAGCGGCCGATCTCTAGTCCATAGCGACCTGACGCCAAATTAGTTCAAATCACATGAGGAAAGTTCGACTTCTGCTCTTCAAATTGCATTATTCAAAAAGAATGACGCGGGACTATAAATCACCCCGCGTCATTCCAGTCCTATCCTATTTTTTCAAAAGTTTTTGATCAATTTCATTACGGATTTCTTCAATGAACTTCTCAACAGATTTTGTTTCTGAATCCTGCTCTCCGTAGCGGCGGACGTTTACACCGTGATCTTCAATTTCACGATCTCCTACCACAAGCTGGAATGGTACTTTCTGCATTTGAGCTTCACGAATCTTGTATCCGATTTTCTCATTTCTTTCATCCACTTCAACACGCACACCTGCTTGACGAAGTTCGTCTTCCAGTTTTTTCGCATAATCCAAGTGAGCATCTGCAGAAACAGGGATGATCTTCGCTTGAACAGGTGCGAGCCATGTAGGGAAAGCTCCCTTGTATTCCTCAATGAGAAAGGCGACGAACCGTTCCATTGTAGAAACGACACCACGGTGAATGACGACTGGACGATGATCGTTTCCGTCCTCCCCGACATATGTCAGATCGAAGCGTTCAGGCAAGTGGAAGTCCAATTGGACAGTTGAAAGAGTTTCATCTTTCCCTAGCGCTGTCTTCACTTGAACATCAAGCTTCGGACCATAGAATGCCGCTTCGCCTTCTGCTTCTACATATTCAAGTTCCATCTCTTCCATTGTCTCTTTCAACATGGCCTGAGCTTTGTTCCACATTTCATCGTTATCCACATACTTTTCTTTATCTTCCGGATCGCGATAAGAAAGACGGAAATAGTAATCGTTAATGCCGAAATCACGGTAGACTTCCTGCACAAGTCGAACGACACGCTTGAATTCATCTTTCAGTTGGTCAGGACGAGCAAAGATATGAGCATCGTTCAATGTCATGGCACGCACACGCTGCAGTCCCGCTAACGCTCCAGACATCTCATGACGGTGCATGGTTCCAAGCTCAGCAATACGGACAGGCAAGTTACGATAACTATGCAATTGGTTTTTGTAAACCATCATATGGTGCGGACAATTCATTGGCCGAAGAACAAGATCTTCGTTATCCATTTCCATAATCGGGAACATATCATCTTGATAGTGGTCCCAGTGTCCACTAGTTTTGTAAAGATCTACGCTACCTAGTACAGGTGTGTACACATGGTCGTAACCAAGTCGTTCTTCTGTGTCGACGATATAACGCTCAATTGTGCGTCGGATTGTCGCCCCTTTAGGAAGCCAAAGCGGCAGACCCTGTCCGACTTTTTGATTTACTGTGAAAATGTCCAATTCTTTTCCAAGTTTACGGTGGTCACGCTCTTTTGCCTCTTCGAGAAGATGAAGATACTCTTCGAGACCGGCTTTTTTCTCAAAAGCTGTACCGTAGATTCGTTGAAGCATTTTGTTGTCGCTGTCCCCGCGCCAGTAAGCTCCGGAAATGCTCAACAGCTTGAACACTTTGATTTTACTAGTCTGAGGTACGTGGACACCACGGCAAAGGTCAAAAAATTCACCTTGCTTATAGATTGTTACTTGTTCTCCAGCTGGAATATCCTGAATAAGTTCAAGTTTAAGATCGTCACCGATTTCACGGAATTTCTCTATTGCTTCTTCACGCGATACTTCAATGCGCTCAATTTCATGGTTCTCATCAACGATTTTTTGCATTTCTTTTTCAATTTTAGGCAAGTCTTCTGGAGTCAAGGACTGCTCCATATCAATGTCATAATAAAATCCATTTTCTATAACAGGGCCTACTCCTAATTTCACTTCTTCACCGTAAAGACGTTTGACCGCTTGAGCCATTAAATGGGCTGTCGAGTGACGAAGCACCTCGATTCCTTCAGGGTTCTTATATGTCAAAATCTCTATTGCTCCATCTTTTTCGATGGGACGTCTAAGATCATAGGGTTCGCCATCCAGCTTGATAGCTAGAGCTTGTTTTTTCAAGCCAGGTGAAATGGAATGAGCAATTTCTTCACCAGTCGTGCCTTGTTCAAACTCCTTTGCATTGCCGTCTGGAAACTTGATTTGAATCGCATTCGCCATCTAAAACACTCCTTTTCATATAATTAAAAAACGCCCGTCCCTTAGCATTAAAGCTAAGGGACGAGCGTTGTCACTCGTGGTTCCACCCAAAATTCCCGCAATCGTTGCGGCTTCATTCATCCTTAACGCGGATCACACGCTACTCAATACTAGTTTCCGTTCATAAGTAGAGCTCAAAGGTGGTAAACTGCTAAGCCGTCACGAAGGAGCTTTCAGCCGATGACTCCTCTCTCTACCCATGCGTCTCTTAGAGTTCATGTCCTTTTCATAGCCATGAATATGTAGGTTATTATATCCATTTATCCAAACGAAATCAAGACATTTTAAATGGAAATTCTGATTGAGCTTTCCAAGTAGCCTTCTCTTCAAAGATATTGCGAACCAATTCCAAGTGCGGATCATCCGTTTTGTTCGAATATACAATCAGCTGGTCAGGGGCGTGCACGAGTGCAGGCGTGATGCACCAGTGCAGAGGAAGGTCTTCAATTGACTCGTCTGGGTACTGCTTCATATACAGCATAGTCTCCGATTCACTGATCGGATTTCCTTCATCATGAAAGTAAGTAAGTCCGTCGTTATGATAAAGATGCAGAAGCGTTACGCCTGTATCTCTGTTTTGAACGCGGTATCTCCAGGAATCGAGCAATAGCTGGTAAGCTTCTTCCTGCTTATACTCATCAATGATAAATCCGGTATATTCAATGATAATTCGATGTGTTTCTTTCAAACAGTCTGCACACATTTCATCGAAATTAATCATAGAAGATAATGCTACATAATTTTTCACAAAAGATTCAATGCTTCTATACACAGGAGGCATGGCCAGCCCAGATGGAGGCTCACCTTCAAATTCGCGGCCGATTTCTAAAATTCTTTCGATTTCCCGACGATCCTCATAATAGTAGGTGTGCCTCAACACACCTTCCATCCAGCCGAGCCACTTTCTAGTCCGTATCACTTGCAGAAAGGCTTGAACGATCTCTCGTAATGTTGAACTACTTTTATGATCATTCTCTAAAGTCACTTCATAATATTCCAGATCATCCTTCAGCAGCCAAAGCTCTTGCTCTTTGACCACAGAATTATAGAACAGATCAGCTTCTTGCCGCTTAGAAAATTGTATGCAAACCACAGTAATTCCCCCTCATCCCGACTTTCCTCTCCTGATCTATCCGTAATGTTCAGAAGTTCATTAAAATGGACCCAGGATGTCCACGTATAAGGTTGTCTTTTCCATCTTATATTTATGAAAAGGATGAGAGAAACATGCTTTGGTTGATAAGTTTTTTCCAATTAGCCTCTTCGGTTCCGTCCTTTGACAGGGACCAACTCGCTGAGCTGCCTGATGCGCTCTGTGATTCGCTTCGCTTTCACTTGTTCCACATCACCACGATTGCTTGTCATCAACACTTTTTCAAGTTCATCGAGGTTATAGTTGGACGTGAAAAATACAGGCAGTCGCTCCATCATACGATACTGGAGGATCGAACCGAGAACTTCATCTCTGAACCATGCCGATTGGGACTCAGCCCCAATGTCATCCAGCATAAGGACAGGAATTTCTTTGAAGGCCTCAATCTTCTCATTCATCGAATCATCTTTAATGGAAGCTTTAATCTCCCTTACGAATTCAGGCATATAGATAATCATCGAAGGGATATTTTTTGAACTCAGTTCGTTGGCAATGGCCCCGAGAAAATACGTTTTTCCGACACCGAACGGTCCATGAAAATATAAACCTTTACTCGGTAGTTCATCCCCAAGGCTTTCCACATAGTTGACCGTTGCTTCTACAGCCTGACCACGGTCTGGATCCTGTAAGTCTAAACGATCCAGCGTTGCTTCTAAAATTTCTCTCGGCATATGCAAACTTTTCACTAAAGATTTTTGATGCTGCTGTTGCTCTTGTTTTCGCTGACGACGGCATTTATCATATGCCAATTTCACATCCGTTCCGCCTTCTACTTCTAAACGCGGTACATATCCGGGCAGGATATTGATGCACTCTTCACGTGAAGGGCACTTTTCACAGTTCTTAGACTGCGTCTGATACTCATATAGCTTAATCAGCTGTGTCTCCAATTCTTTCTCAGTTAAGGAAGGGTGTTCATTCATAAGATTGATGACTTCCTTAGACTTGAAGACCTCCTCCTTCATTCGGTTCATGCGTTCTTGGAAGAGCTTATTATTCCGCATCCATTTTTGTAATGATTTTTGAATCGGTTCCATGGTGTTCACCACCTTTTACAAATCAATTTCCTTTGTTCGTCAACCGCTTAATCCGCTCTGCGATATCATTCGTATCCACGGACTCTTCTTTACTCTGTTGTTGGGGATTTGTTTTTTTCTGTTCATGAAACCAGGCAGGAATAACTTCCTCCTTCTGACTTCTTTTTTGTGATTTCTGTTTGCCCCACTGTTGGTATTTTTGGTGCTCAGCTTTGGCTAAGTTCATTGCTTGTCTGACCGTAGTGACATTCTTTCTAGTCCAGTGGCTCGCAATTTTTTCAAGATAAGCCTTGGATAACTTCATGTCTGTTTTTAACAAAACATAGTGAACAAGGACGTTCATTACTCCAGGTGCAAGTCCTTGTTCTGTCATCACATCACGGATCAGCCTCAAATCCTGATCTGATGCACGATTCCCACCAGACAGGTCTTCTAACAGTTCCCGAGGAGAGATCTGTTCTAACATATCGACAAACTGATCTTCCTTACTTTGGGAAGCAGATGATTGTTTTTCTTTTA
>NZ_JRNX01000405.1 GCF_000786645.1 Halobacillus sp. BBL2006 | reverse complement strand
CTAGAACATGACCTAGTTCATGTATGAACAGACTAAGGGGTGCCACAACAAAAATCAATACCAATAAAGTGACAAGCATTACAGCATTCCTTAAGGTCTATTTAGTCTTGTACTCTTACACGCTGCATTACATCACCTGCACGTACCCTGTCGACGGTATCTACGCCTTCGACGACTTTACCAAAAACCGTATGGCGTCCGTCCAAATGAGGCTGTGGAGAGTGACAGACGAAAAATTGACTTCCACCTGTATCTTTTCCGGCATGCGCCATAGATAAAGTGCCACGCTCATGTTTATGAGGATTTCCTTCTGTCTCACACTTAATTGTATAACCTGGGCCGCCAGTTCCATTACCTTTCGGGCAGCCACCTTGGATGACAAAATCCGGAATCACACGGTGGAAGGTTAGTCCATCGTAAAATTCGCTGTTTGCTAATTTTTCAAAGTTAGCAACCGTGTTAGGTGCGTCCTCATCATATAATTCAATAATCATTTTTTCTCCGTTTTCAAACTCAATTGTTGCTTGCTTCATGTTTTGTTTCTCCTTTCTGTTGTTCGTAAGATAAATCGTGTCTAGTCATCTCCTGAAATGTTTCTCTGCGAACGACCAGTTGATGTCGTCCGTCTTCCACGAAAACAACAGCAGCTTTCTGGAAACGATTGTAATTATTCGCCATAGCATAACCATACGCTCCAGTACTGAAAACTGCAAGTAAATCTTGATGTTCAACTTTAGGAAGCGCCACATCCCATATTAGCATATCTCCCGACTCACAACACTTCCCCGCAATCGCATACTCTTTTTCCTTAGCATCGTTCATTCGATTGGCTAATGCAGCTTCATACTTCGCCTGGTACAGAGCAGGACGAATGTTATCCGTCATTCCCCCGTCAACGGATACATACGTTCTAACACCAGGAATATCCTTAATCGATCCAACCGTATATAAAGTTACGCCAGCCTCTCCGACGATGGCACGACCAGGCTCAATCCAAATTTCAGGAAGTGGATAATTAGCTTGTTCAGATAGATTTTTTACTTCTTCAATTAATGCTTTTGCATACTGTTCGGGTTCTAAAGGGTCATCTTCCTTCGTGTACTGAATGCCGAAGCCTCCACCTAGATTTACAACGTCAGCTGTATAATCGAATCGCCGGCGCCATTCCTCCAGCGTAGAAAAGAGCTTCCTTGTCGCCATTTCAAACCCGCTTGTTTCAAAAATCTGTGAGCCAATATGGCAGTGAAGACCCTTCACATTTATTTTTGAGTGATCCATTACTTTAAGCAAAGCTTCTTCTGCTTGCCCGCTAGAAAGATCGAATCCGAACTTAGAATCTTCTTGACCTGTCAAAATATAGTCGTGAGTATGGGCTTCAATCCCAGGGGTCACTCGAAGAAGTACATCCATTTCTAAGTTTCTTTCTTCTAAAATAGCACTGAGGAGTTCAATTTCATAAAAATTATCTACTACAATACAGCCAATCTTATGTTTGACAGCCATTTCAAGTTCGGAAATATTTTTATTGTTTCCATGCATATGGATTTTTCCAACCGGAAACCCCGCTTCAAGGGCGGTATGTAATTCTCCCTGTGATACGACATCAAGACTTAATCCTTCTTGGTGGGCCACCTGCAGCATGGCTATTGAAGAAAACGCTTTGCTTGCATAAGCCACTTGTGCTGGCACTTGGTACTTTTGAAATGTATTCATAAATGCACGTGCGTTCGACCGCACTTGTTCAATGTCATAAACGTACAATGGCGTTCCGTATTTATCAGCTAGTTCCTGAGTTTTTACGCCACCAATCATTAACTCTCCAGACTCATTCACATCATATTTCATCTTAATCACCACCATCTAGTTATGCCAAACAATTAATGTTTATTACTTGCAGGCCACTGAATAAAAAGAAAATGCCCCTTAAGAAAAGGAACATTTGAGTTATTTGTTTTAATTTATCACATTGATAAGGAAGGGGCAATACGATTATTTCTGCCGCTGATTATTCTGGGGATGTACAACGCTTGGACGAACTTTTAAGGAAGGCATAGACATGCGCAGGATAATTTGCATTGCGGCTTTAGCATTGAAAGGTAAAAAAGGCCACAGGTAAGGAGTATTAAGTGATTTCGTACGTGTAAGAGACAGGATATATACGGTCATACCTATGACCAGTCCTTTTAATCCGAAGAATGCTACAAATATGACTAAGGCGACTCGAGACATTTTATTAGCAACAGATAGTTCATAACTTGGCGTGGCATAAGAACCAATGGCACTTACCGCCACATAAAGAATAACTTCTGGTATAAACATCCCTACGTCTATAGCGATTTGCCCGATCAAGACCGCTGCAATCAGCCCCATCGCTGTAGAAAGCGGTGTCGGCGTGTGGATGGCAGCAATTCTAAGCATCTCAAGACCTAAATCAGCAATTAAAATTTGATAAATGACAGGAATACTACTCTCTTCGTTAGGACCAACAAACGCGAGAGGCTCAGGAAGCAGTTCAGGCTGCATAACGAATAATAACCATAAAGGTAATAGAAAGACCGAAGCAAATATTCCAAAAAACCTCACCCAGCGAACAAATGTACCGACAGCTGGGGATTGTCTGAATTCTTCGGCATGCTGGACATGGTGAAAATAAGTCGTCGGTGTAATAATTGTACTTGGAGATGTATCAACCATAATAAGAACGTGCCCTTCAAAAAGGTGGGAAGCAGCTACATCCGGTCGCTCTGTGTACCTTACAAGGGGGAAAGGGTTACGACCCTGGTGAACTAAATATTCTTCTAATGTCTTATCAGCCATGGAGAGCCCATCAACATCTATGTTTTTGATTTCCTGCTTGATCAAATCGACGAGCCCTGGGTCAGCTACGTCCTGAATATAGGACAAACAGATGTCCGTTTTCGAACGGCTTCCTACCTGCATGATTTCATGACGGAGACGTTCATCCCTTATTCTCCTTCGTGTCAACGCGGTATTTTCGATAATGTTTTCTGTGTATCCATCACGCGAACCTCGGATGACCTTCTCAGTATCAGGTTCTTCAGGTGTTCGCCCTGGATATGAACGCACATCAACAGTAAAAGCTTCAGTTTCTCCCTCTACAAATATGACGATCAATCCTGATAACATTTGAGTGATACATTTGTCGATCGATGTGACAACTTCAACTTGCTGATGTGGAATGTCATTCTTTATCTGTTGAAAAATGTCTGCTTTCTCATTCACCAATTCATTCATCTCAAATAGTTGACGCATCAATTCGACGATAATTGGGGTTTCACATAAACCTGTTACGTAGTAAACATTGATTTCATGATCAAGAATTTTCAGCGTTCGGAATCCGATATCAAAGGATTGGTCCACACCTACCCGTTCATTCATCACTTTTCTATTTTGCTCTAACTTCATAACAATCGGTGTATCCGTTTTTTCTGCAGGCATATAGTTCAACTCCTTAATTGCTCTTTAACCTTTAGGTTTAAAGATAACGGCTACGATAAATCCGAATAAAATGGCAGATGCAATACCAGCTGATGTCAATTCGAATATTCCAATTGCTATTCCGATAATGCCGTGGTCGTCCGATTGTTCCATAGCACCATGAAGCAATGAATGTCCAAAACTTGTAATCGGAACAGTTGCTCCAGCTCCTGCAAACTCGATCAAATTATCGTAAAGGTCAAAGACATCTAACACGGCACCTGCCACGACAAAGGAGGACATTACATGGGCAGGAGTGAGTTTGAAGTAATCAAGTAATATTTGCCCTACTACACAAATAGCCCCTCCGACAACAAAAGCCCACACAAAACTCATCGCTATTCATCCCCTTTCGATAAAACTACAGCATGGGCGATGCCAGGGATGGATTCTTTCTGTTGTATCATCATGGGACTCATGAGTGCTCCTGTGGCTACAACTAAGATCCGTTTGTAAGTGCCAGCTTTCAAATCGCTTAATAACTTTCCGTACGTGACTACAGCTGAACAGGCGCACCCGCTCCCCCCACTGAATACCGGCTGATCAGAATGATAAATGAGAAGTCCACAATCCTGATGAACCGGAGTTATATCATACCCATCCTGTTCCATCATATCTCTCAAAATCGGTGTCCCAACTGCTGAAAGGTCCCCCGTCGCTATTAAGTCATAATCTGAAGGTACGCGGCCCATATCCTCAAGATGGGTTTTAATCGTATCCCATGCTGCTGGAGCCATTGCAGATCCCATATCAAAAGGATCTTTGATACTATAATCCATTACTTTTCCAATAGTGGCAGCTTCTATTCGAACCGAAGAAGGTGTATTAGATATAAGGGCAGCACCGCTTCCGGTTACGGTGTATGTCGCTGTCTTTGGTTTTTGTCCTCCGTATTCGGTAGGATACCTGAATTGACGTTCGGCAGTACAATTGTGGGAGCTAACGGCTACAAGGGCTTGTTTTGCGTATCCTGCCTCCACTAGAGCAGCTCCTGTTGCGAGCGTTTCCATACTTGTTGAACACGCACCAAACATCCCTAATAGCGGGATCCCTAATTGCCTTGCAACATAGTTCCCTGTTACATTTTGATTTAATAGATCTCCTGCTAAAAACACATCAATAGATGATTCGTCAATTCCTGCCTTCTGTAAACAGGAATGAACTGCATCCGTCATCAACCTTCGTTCTGCCAATTCCCAGTTGTCTTCATTACAATGAAGTTCATCATAGATACGATCAAAGGTATCCTTTAAAGGACCTTCCCCTTCAAGAGGTCCAACGGCAGTTCCTGATGATTGAAGGTAGACGGGATTTGTAAAGGACCACGATTGTTTACCTGTCTTAGCCATAATGTATTCCTCCTAAAAAATGAGCGACCAAATATAACGCAAAACGCCTAATATATAAGCAGATACAACCCCAAAAACGATCACAGATCCCGCTAACTTGAACAGGTTGGTTGCAACACCAAGTACTAACCCTTCACTCTTATGCTCCAATGCAGCAGATGTAATGGAATTTGCAAACCCAGTAACTGGCACAGCTGATCCTGCACCTGCAAACTGACCAAGCTTGTCATAAACCCCAAACCCGGTTAATAGAGCTGAGATCAAAATAAGCGTAGCTACTGTCGGGTTCCCTGCTTCTTTTTCACTAAAATCAAACCAATGGATATACATTTGAGTTATGAGCTCTCCAAAAACACAAATCAATCCACCCACGATAAAAGCTTTAATTATATTCATTAAATAGGGGGGCTTGGGCTGATAAGTCTTGCTGACCTTTTC
>NZ_JRNX01000404.1 GCF_000786645.1 Halobacillus sp. BBL2006 | reverse complement strand
GATAAATGACGCAAGTCGTCATCCGTGAGCGGTGGCAAGGCAGCTTCTAAAATTTCATAAATCACCGTCGGTCGAAAATCCTTTGACAGCTTAGGACTTCGCAGCTGGATCAAGAGCTTGATCAAGTCTTCATACGCCTCCATTGTTTCAAATCCGAACACGTATTTATTCACAAGCGCCATGTACTCTTTATTTGTCTGAACAACTTCTCCACCGTCTGCGATCCGGTTCTCAAGTTCCATTCGTGAAAAAGGAACCTTTTCACCCTTTTCCATTTTATAAAGCTCAAAACCCCGCCCAATTCGACGGTTGTCCGTGAGCGCAAATCCCCACGACTTCAGCGGCTTGTGGCGTTTTGCCTGCAAGCCGATGCCTGTAGTGACGTACTGCCCGGTGTCCTCCCGCTCATATTCAATAAAAAGGTAACCCGTCCGCTCATCACGATTGACAACTTCCTTTTCTCCAAGCAGGTAGTCTTCCATCTTTCGTGCTTTTGAGCCAAATGGATCCAGCCGGTCAGGAGTCTTCTTTCCGTCAAGAAGCACCGGAAGAAAGCTCTGCATCGTTACTGATTTCCCAGAACCGTTGCTCCCTCGCAGCAACAGTTTCCCATCAGAGAAATCAAACACTTCATAATCGTAGTACCAGAAATTCAGTAATCCGGCACGGCGCATTTTCCATTTATTCGTTTTCTCTGGCATCAGACACCCTCCTTTTCTCTAAATAGTCTGCGGGGTAATGGCCAATCAGACGACCGAATGCCGGCTGGATGACAAACATCCCTGATTCTTCGGGATAACCTAGCTCCCAGTTCTCGAGTGCTTCGGTCACGGAAGAGACAAGCGATGAGACCGGAGCTTGCCGAAACGTTTTACTGAAACCATGTCCCGCTTCTTTTTGGACTTGTTTCATCCATTCTTCCAGTTCCATTGATGTCATCCGGATTTCCCCAAGTTCATTGATTTCATAAGATTCTAAGTTCTCACGCAATTTTGCGGAGAGATGAAGGAGTACCGTTGTCACCCCTTTTTGATCAGGAAAAAGGGTTAAGCGCTGACGTCGTTCATCCATCACGAGCATCGCTGCGTTCTTAAATACTTCAAGACGATATGGGCTGTGCATCTCGATATCATCCGACAAGCGGCTGCGGAAATTGCGGATATAGGCAAAATCAGGGTCCTCCTTTTCTTTGCGATAGACGACCGGCGAGAAGAACAATTTTCGATACACGCGCTTCCGTCGCGCGTCCGATGAATGACGACTCCATTCACTTTGCAGAATCTCATCAGTCGTTTGATACTGGAACAATTGTTCAGGATAATTACGCATGAAATACCGCGCATACACCGTCACTTCATACAGCACTTCATATTCCTCGTCCTTATGAAACTCATCAATCTCTCCGTCCACTACTTTCAAAATTCCGAGTTCGACAAGCTTCCGCATCGCGCGAATCAGCGATTTTCGATGGGAGTACACCGTCCAGTCAAGCTCCATCTCCCCAGGATACAACTCCTTAATCTCTTCACAGATGTGGGATAACAGAAACTGATCATCCACCGAACGGCTCTCCGTAAATGCAAGACCGCAGCAGAACAAAGCATAGTCAATTGGCTCTGAAAAGTCCTGCATCCCCATCCAAACTCTGGATTCGACCGGAATTTTTTCAAGCTTGATGAAATGCTGGTGAACGATCAGGTCAAAACCGAACTTATCCACCACATACCGCTTCAGCACATGTTCACGCTCACGGATGGTCTGGTAGACCTCTGGATCTTCTGCCCGGAGGATCCAAAAGTTTTCAAATAAAATTATCAAGGCTTCGGAAGCCTTCTCATCAAACCCCTGCCGTTCCATGGAACACCTCTCCTTCCTTTGCCTTAATCGTACGGTCCAGGAAATGAAAGACTGCCACGGGCATATACATGACACCATCTGTTGACCTTAGCACGGTTTTGCGTTTCTCATCGAGCTCCACCTTAACACGCTCTCCAGTATTCGTCTTAACCACATGATCTTTTCGCGCCATCGCTTTTCCAATCCATGAAAGAAACAGCTTCCTCACATAGGCTTCCACTTCAGACAGATCTTCGGTATCGATTCGACCTTCCTTAATATATTGTTCCACCATATCCTTTTCGAGCTTGCGACGCTCTTCGTGTTCCTTTCTCACCTGCTCTTTTTCCTTCGTGTGATCGACGATAGCTCCAGCCTTTGTCCGCTCGGTGTAACCTTGAATGCGCGGACGAGTTTCATGGCTCATTGCTTCTTCTTCCCATACATCCGTATAAATATCATCTGTCGGCACATGGTCGGTATGTAAATGCTTCGTATGAAATAAACCGAATGCCACCGCCGATAAATGATGCGCCTCACTCACGTCTTCCATGCTTTCGAACCACTTGGCGAGGTGGAGGTAGTCCTTTTTTCGACTGTAAAAATGCTGATGCCGCTCACTCAGCCGCTGCATCACGCGCGTAATCCGGCGGATCGACTCATTCGTACGCTCCTCTAATAGCTCATACTCACTCTCATGCGCAGCATCACCCAGGAACCATGACTGAAGCGACCTCCATTTTTCCTGATTTTCCTCATGAGAAGCCTCCTGAACCTTTTCCTCAAACCGGAACGCTTTCTCCTGATGTTCCGCCACCTTATGAAAAAACGGAGATAGCCGCTCAACCGTCAACCGTTTAAGCATCGACTGGATTAAATAGGATGTCTGCTGCATACCAACAATGAAATCCCGTAAGTAGGTTGTAAACTGATCTTTATAGGCAAGAAACGCTTCCGTCTGCATTTTCTCCTCCGCCTTTTCACTATTTAAGTACGCCAAATAATCCGCAGTATTTTTCGTAATCGATCGAAAAAACGTCGTCACATCCTCCAAACGCTGGGCACACTCCTCTGTCTTCTCTTCAGTCTTCAAGGCGTCCTCTACTTTTTCAAGAGCCTGAAGCAACCTCTCAAACTGCGTCCGTTCCAGCGACCCACCAAATGTCTCCCCGTGCCCCTCCATTTCAATAAGCATTCTCTCAAACTCCACCGTATAAGGGGAACACTGATAGCGGAACCGTTTTTTCTTAAATTCATCCACCGTCCGCACCTTACCGACTTCCTGGCGCGCAATAATATTCCCCCACTTTACTAACGGTTCCAAATCCGTGTGCAGCTGGTCCATCGTATAATCCGAAAATTCCTCGCGCTTCTTTAAGTGTACAAAAATATCTACGGGATATATGAATTCGCGCATGCGCTCGTGCTGGGTATAAAAATAGCGGAGAATCGCCCGATAAGTAGACGCTTTATCCGCTGTTAAATACGTAGCCTCTGTCACCTTCTTAAAAACCGTCATTTTTCGCGCTCCTTCCACATGGTTCTTCTTAATTCTATTGTACTAGAATTCCACAAAGAAACACCAGACCAACTCACTGCTAAAAAGTGGAGGTCTGGTGCCTTTGTTTAGTTAAAAAAATTCTAGTATGCTTTGAACAATGAGGAGATGGAAAACTTCTCCTTCAAGCTTTCGTTTTAAAATCAAACTTAATCTTATAATCTTGATCGAGCGTTAAAGCTGTACTAAACGTTTTCTTTCCTTTAAATCCTTTTAACACCTTCGTACGCTTCTTCTCACACAACGTTTTAATCATATTCTTCGTTAACGTTTTTCCCGCTAATCGCTTCGGAAAAGTCACTTTACATCCTTCTTTATAAGCGGAGCATGCGTAGAATTTGTAACGATCCATGATCACACCCGTAGGACAAGCAGGACACTTGGCGATCGGTTCATTCCAGCTTTTTTTCTCTCCCGTGCTTCGAACGTGGACCTTTTGAATCGATTCAGGCGTTTCCTGAATGAGCTTATCAATAAACTGACGCGTCTGTTTGATAAACATCTGCTTTGAACCTTCACCGCTGCCGATTTTCTTTAAATACGCTTCCCATTTCGCGGTCATGGACGGACTCGATAAAAGCGTTCCTTCAATCGCTTCACAAAGCATGATCCCTTTAGCTGTGATCGAGACATTGTTTTTCTTCACTTCAATATAGTTCTGTGCTTTAATCGTTTCAATAATACTAGAGCGGGTCGCTTCTGTTCCAAGACCTTCAACTTCTTTTAGGATTTCCACATCTTCTTCATCATCCACGAGCTTCCCGCACGTTTTCATCATGTTAATAAGCTGCCCTTCCGTATACGGCTTCGGCGGCTGCGTCATGCTTTCTTTAATATGAAGCTTTGCACCAACCTCTTCTCCATTTCGGACTTCTGGCAGTAAGACTTCTTTGTCCTGCTTAGCTTTAGACGGCTTTGGAAACAGCTCTTTCCAACCGCGGTCCACTTCTCGTTTCCCGGTAGATTTAAACGGTAAATCGTGGACATGTGTGAAAATGGTTGTCTCTTCATACACGTAGTCCCCGTGGAACATTGCAAGCGTCGTAGCTAGAACTTCTCTATAAATATTTTGTTCATCCCGGCTCAGCCCATTCAGCTTCTTCTGGCTGGGAACTGATTTTGTCGGAATGATCGCATAGTGTTCTTGGACTTTACTATTGTTCACATACCGCTTATTTGGTTTTAAGGACACAGGTGAAAAGGATACATTCATCGTTTCCTGGTACTGGTTCAAATTTTTCACTAAGTAGGCAAACTCATTTTCTGTTATAAAATTACAGTCTGTTCTCGGATAGGAGACTAAACGCTTTTCATAGAGTTTTTGCATCGTCTTTAAGACTTGTGACGGTGTGTATTTCCAGCGTCTGTTCGCCACACTCTGCAAGGTAGACAGCGAATGAAGCTTCGGTGACTTCATGTGCTTCGTCTTTTTATCTATCTTTTGAACAATCCCCGTTAAGGGCTCGTTTTCCTTCAGTCCATGCTTGTCCATTAATGCTTGCACTTTCGCTTTATCTTTTTCTTTAATCTTCGCAAGTCCTTTATAGGAGCCCTTTTCCGCTTGGAACAGGCCTTCAATCTGGTAAAAGGGCTCGGAGACGAAGTTTTCAATTTCTTTGTGACGCTGGTAGATCAAGTACACAGTCGGAGACTGCACGCGACCGATTGACAAGTGGTTGTTGAACCCTTTCTTCTGCAAATGCAGCGTAAACAGGCGGCTTGCATTAATCCCGACCATCCAATCACTGATTTGACGTGCTTTCGCTTCATCAAACATCCGCAGGTCCCTGTCGTTATTTTGTAAACTCTTAAACCCTTTACGCACTTCATCTTTCTCAAGAGAATTGATCCACAAGCGTTGAACGGGCTTTCCTTTTACACCGGTTAAACGGAGAATGCTGTAAAAAATATTCGAGCCTTCGCGGTCGACATCGGCCGCATTCACGATCACGTCCGCTTGCTGAAAAAGCTTTTTGACCGCCTGAAACTGCTCCCATTTTCCTTTCGACACTTTCTCAAGAAAACGATCTGGAACAATCGGCAGCTGCTCAAGCTTCCAACGCTTCCACTCTGGTTTATAGTCATGCGGTTCTTTTAATTCAACCAGATGGCCGACTCCCCATGTAATCGTTGCGCCATCCGGGAAGGTTTCATCCGGCTTTAATTGAATGTACGTTTTTGTTTTTTCCTGAATCGTAAAAGCCTCTGCATAAGCTTTTGCCTGAGAGGGTTTTTCGGCTAAGATGACCACTCTAGTCATGGTCTCCCACTCCCTTCAATAGACCCCAAGATTACTATGAGATGAGTAGGAAAGCAAGGGGGACGAGAGGAAACTATTAGAACTTAGAAAAGTAATTAAACTGGGATTCTAAAAAGTAGTTTTTATCCATAGAAAAACACCTCCAAGTGTCATCGATAAGACAACATTGAAGGTGTTAAATAGAGAGAGTCTTACTCCCTACCCAATCACAGCGGGTAATGGGGTTAATTCCGTTTACGATCTTATCTGTACTGTTTTCTCCGCACCCACATCGTCGCCGCCCACTTTTCCCCTACAGTAACC
>NZ_JRNX01000403.1 GCF_000786645.1 Halobacillus sp. BBL2006 | reverse complement strand
CCCGCCACTGATAATCACATCTTTTTTCCTGTCGACGATTTCAATGTTTCCTCCTTTATCTACGATGGCCATATCCCCTGTGTGCAGCCACCCATCTCGTATTGTTTCATTCGTTGCTTCCGGATTTTTGTAATATCCTTCCATCATGTTATTAGTACGAGTAATGATTTCCCCTATCATTTTTCCGTCATGAGTTACTTCCTCTCCCAGTTCATCAACAACTTTGACTTTACTCCCGATCATAGCGTATCCTGCTTTTGCTTTTAATCGGTATTTTTCTTCTGTTGGTCGGTCAAGATCCATAGAACGCAATTCAGAAGTAGTAATCAATGGAGAGATTTCGGTCATACCGTACACTTGAATGAACTTCCAGCCCAGGTCTTCTTCTACTTTTCTCACAAAAGCTGGCGGCGGAGCAGAGCCAGCAATGACGACACGCACATCTTGCTCAATAATAGGACGTTTCTCTTCAAATGCTTCGATCACCATATTCAGAACCGTAGGAGCCATATGTAGCACAGAAACACCGTATTTTTCAATTTTTTCAAGAATAAGTTCAGGATCTGTTTTTCGCAGCATGATTTGAGTTGCTCCATTCGCTGTATAGTAAAAAGGAGAACCCCATCCGTTTACGTGGAACATAGGTAAAACGTGTAACAAACGATCTTGGTCTGTTATACGCAGATGATGCATTGAGGACATGGCATGAAGGTAATTTGCCCGGTGACTGAGCAATACTCCCTTCGGATTTCCTGTAGTGCCGCTCGTATATAATAATGAAGCAATATCGGATTCCTCTATCTCTGTTCTCTCGAAGGCTTTATCAGAGAAAGTTGCGAGCCAATCTTCATAGTTATTGAAGTTACTAGTGTTTTTTCCATGTACGAATACATGCTCAAGGAAACTTAAGTGAGGAATGATTTCTTCTATTAATGGATAGAGCTCATTATCTACGAATAAAACTTTACTTTCACTATGCTCAAGGATGAATTGATAATCTGCGGGTTTTAACCGAGTGTTTAAAGGAGTCATCACAGCACCAAGTTGAAAGACCCCGTAGAATCCTTCAAGCATCTCTGTCGTATTTGGAGCAAGGTACGCTATCTTATCCCCTTTCTTTACTCCCAAGCTTTCAAGTCCACGTGATAATTGATTCACTCGCTTGTTTAATTCGTTATAGTTCAAAACACGATCATCATCGATAATAGCGGGTTTTTCACCGTACAAGTTTACAGCTCTGTCCAAGAAATCTGTTAACACCAATGGAACGTTCACTATGACACTTCCTTTCTATAATTAAAGCGGTTTCATATTTTATTGTAAGTATTTTACTGTACTATATCAATGGCAGATTACTATAACAGCTTATGCAACAATAGATTTTTTTCTATTCTACTACCATTGTCTTAGGCGGGACTCCTTCTATTTCATGAAAATACTTTCATTCGAACCACCGATTCAATTAACCTCCCCTCCCCGTAAAATAAATATATAATCAATGAATTGAAATTTGAAAGGGGAATTTATATGAAAACACGTAAAGTAGCGATCATAACAGGAGCTTCCAAGGGACTCGGAAAGGCATTGACTCTTGCTTTTGCAAAAAAAGGGTTTGACCTTGGAATTTGTTCGAGAGAAAAAAGCGGCCTGGAGAAAGTATTAAAACAAGCGGAAAGCTTAGGAGCAAACGTAGTGAGTGTTCAAGCTGATGCTTCAAAACCTGCTGATGTAGACCGTTTCATTTCCGTCATCGAAAGTTCTTTTGGAAGAATAGATGTGGTCATTAACAATGCTTCAACCTTTGGTCCTGGCCCTACACTTCTAGGCGATTATCCTTCCGATCAGTTTGAAGAGGTAATCAGGAAGAATACATCCATTCCATTTCTTGTAACAAAAAGAGCCTTACCAGGCATGCTGGTCAGACAGAAAGGTTCTATCATAAATGTGACATCAGAGGTCGGGAAAGTAGGAATTGAAGGATGGGGAGCTTATAGTGTATCAAAATTTGGTGTGGAGGGATTGACGGCTATATGGGCGGACGAATTAAAGGATACAGGAGTCACCATCAACCTGGTAGACCCAGGTGAAATGAATACAAGGATGCATGACATAGCCATTCCTGATTGTGATTACGAATTAGCAGTCCCTGAAGATGTTGTCGATGCCTTTCTTTATCTTGCTTCAAGCGAGGCAGAGCACATCAACGGTCAGCGTTTTGAAGCACAATCGTTCGAAAAGGGAGGAAGTCGAAAATAATGAGTAATCTGCCTGAGCGTTTCCAAGTCCCTGATAATCTTAACGCTGTCTCCCCCGCAGAATATGAAGGGGGCAGCCGTGATCAAGTAAGAATGATGGTCTTGGATCAATCTTTACCAAAGCCGTTGCATAACCAATTTAATCAAATTGGTCAATATCTCAACCCCGGGGATATACTGGTCCTAAATAATAGCCGGACCATCCCCCCTGTTTTGAAAGGAAAACAAGGAAAAAATCCTGTCGAGGTGCGACTTTCAAGAGAGATCTCCACCAACCAATGGGAGGCGCTGGTGCTTGGACCTCTGACTCAAGCAAACGCTGCAATTATTTTACCAGACGAAATGAAAGCCTACATTACAGGCACTGGTTCTGAACATCCTCTTGTAACTCTGACTTTTTCTGAAAGTGGCCGCTCATTGCTTGATTTTCTCTATCGTTATGGCGAACCAGTTCGCTATGAGTATATTGATCAGCCTTGGCCATTAGATGCGTATCAAACGGTTTATGGATCTCTACCTGGATCTGTAGAAATGGCTTCTGCTGGCAGAGCATTCACTTGGAAGCTGCTGAATAGCCTGAAAGCTAAAGGCATAAAGCTTGCCTTCATCCAGCTTCATACTGGATTGAGCTACTATGAGAAGAATCGTTGGCCTGACCCGAGAAACCACCCCGAAAACTACCGTGTACCAGAAGATACAGTCAAAATGATTCAAAGCGTAAAATCTGAAGGGAATCGGGTCATAGCTGTAGGAACTACTGTCGTTCGTGCATTGGAATCCTCCGTTAATTGTAACGGTGAACTCGTGGCACATTCTGGGGTCACAACCTTATATGTAGACCACCATCACAAACATTCCGTGGTGGATGGACTATTGACTGGCTTTCATGAACCAGAGGCCAGCCACTTGGATATGCTCGCATCATTCTTACCTGAATCTACCCTTATGAATGGATACAACGAAGCCATACAAAAGGGGTATCTATGGCATGAATTTGGGGATATGAATTTGCTTCTCCCTTCTAGGAAAAGAACATGAAGTGGCATCACACTGGAATAAAGACTGAAGATATAGAAGCTGCTAAACAATTTTATCAAGAGATATTTGGTTTTGAAGTTATCGATACATTTATATTTGAACAAGAAAAACTACTATGGATGAAAAAAGAAGATATACTCCTTGAATTGATCGAAATTCCAAAAGCACATAACACAACGATTCATTATTGTTGGGAAGTAAATAATCTTCAACATTGGATTGAAAAGCTTCGATTCATGGATATTGAACCTATTTGGGGGCCTTATTGTTTAGATGAAAAAGGTTGGTACACAGCTATATTTAGAGGGCCTTCAGGTGAAGAAATCGAATTGTTGGAAAAAAGCAGGGAGAGTCAATAGGCCCTCCCTCTCATTCTAATAAGCAAGCCCTGCTTATTTGGTGAAAATAGGAACTCACCCTTTTCTAAATGTTAGAAAGTAAGCTCTTTGTAAGTTCGCAGACTGCATTTAATTATAAAAATTGATAAAAGATATAAGATCAGGTCAAATTACCCAGTTAGTTAATGCGCTATTGTGGTATATAGAGAGTAATCAAACAGAAAACAACTTAGGTGGCTCAACCATAAAAGAGTTCGTTTCTGAACGAACACTAACGTTGGTCTTAAATAGGGAACACCATTCCAGTGTAAAGGAAATTTATATAGCCCTTCTTAAAGACCGAAAGGACAAGAAAGATGGTTGACCAAAGAAAGTGTACTTTTACTTCTTGTACACTCAGAGGAACTTTTCATTTGAAATGAGGTTGAAGAAATTTTAAGTAAGATTGAGCAAAATTACGAAATGGACTTAACCGTAATTGCAAGCAGGAGGAAACGAATTCTATAATGAATGATCCTTCAGTGAAAGGTAGAATTAAATATTGGATCAAGGATGATTCAATTATGGTTGGGTCACCTAAGTTGTTTTAGAGAGAACACCACTCAATGAGGTGTTCTTTTTTTTGTTCATT
>NZ_JRNX01000402.1 GCF_000786645.1 Halobacillus sp. BBL2006 | reverse complement strand
CAAAACAGCCGAATTTACGGAACCAAAAGGAGCTCGAAACAGCGGCTGAGTCGTCTGACCGGTAATACTTCTGACAATAGCATCCGTCTCTGAAAGTTCTGTCTTTATTTCGCTTGCCGTCAATTGAGTGAAGTCGGCATGGGAATAAGAGTGATTGGCAAGTTCATGTCCGGCAGCAGCGATGTTCTTAATCGACTGGGGGTGATTGTCCGTTCCTGAACCGGTTAGAAAAAAAGTAGATGTGACTTTTTGAGAAGAGAGGATTTGAAGAATTTTTCCGATATTCGTTCCGTCTGAACCATCATCAAACGTTAGTGCAACAAGCTTGCCTGCAGTGTTACCTTTTGTAACGAATTTAGAACTTGCAGCATCAATCTGAGTGGAAAATGTAAAAAAGGAGACTAAAAGAAGAAAGATGACCACAATGACTTTCAGCAATTTCGTATGCATCCCATTCACCTCTTCTATTGTTTAGAAAAGCATTGCTCCTAAGGAATCACTACTGAAAATACTGTCGGTTTATGTCTATTATACTACGACCCTTAAAGAGAAAGCACTGCCATTAAATGGTCATACTAGACAAATGATAGAATTCCAGTTTATGGATGACCCCTTAGGGAACTTGTTTTAGTAAAGGAGATTTAAAACAAGGAGGAGTTGTATCAATGCCAGCTATTGAAGAGTTGTTAGGAAGTGAAGCCGAGTATCTGCTGAGCCACGAATGCCAGACTTTTCCAAAAGAGAACCTTTACCTCCCTGGACCGGATTTTGTCGATCGAGTTTACAAATCCACTGATCGCTCACCCGTTGTACTTAGGAATCTTCAAAGTTTATTTGACCATGGACGTTTAGGAGGCACGGGCTATCTGTCCATCCTCCCCGTTGATCAAGGAATTGAACATTCAGCGGGTGCCTCTTTCGCACCCAACCCGATGTATTTCGACCCTGAAAACATTATTAAACTCGCTCTTGAAAGTGAGTGCAATGCCGTCGCTTCGACAGTTGGCGCACTCGGTTCCATCTCAAGAGACTACGCACACAAAATTCCATTCATTGCAAAAATCAATCACAATGAATTGCTTTCCTATCCAAACACCCACGACCAAATCATGTTCGGCTCCGTTCAACAAGCCTATAACATGGGGGCTGTCGCTGTGGGGGCTACCATCTACTTCGGTTCAGAGGGAAGTAACCGTCAAATCCAGGAAGTCGCTCAAGCATTTCAATACGCGCATGAACTAGGTCTTGGCACCATCCTGTGGGCTTATCTTCGTAACCCGATGTTTAAAACGGCATTTGGAGACTACCACCTCTCCTCTGATTTGACCGGTCAGGCGATCCACCTGTCAGCAAGTCTTCAGGCAGACATCGTGAAACAAAAGCTTCCAACTTTGAACGGCGGATACAACGCTCTTGCTTTCGGAAAAACCCATGACAAAGTGTACACAGAATTGACCTCCGACCACCCGATCGACCTTACCCGTTATCAGGTCGCCAATTCCTATATGGGGCGTGCCGGTTTGATAAATTCCGGAGGCGGATCTGCTGAACGTGACTTAAATGAAGCCGTTAAAACCGCCGTCATCAACAAAAGAGCCGGTGGCATGGGTTTGATTATGGGACGAAAAGCCTTCCAGCGTCCGATGCAAGAAGGCTCGGAGATCATACAGGCTGTCCAGGATGTTTATACTGATGAATCGATTTCGCTTGCTTAATCCCGTCACTTAATAAAAGTTCAGTGCTCTGGTGATAGATAATCACCCAGCACTGAACTTTTGTTATTTCATAAGATGATATAAAAACCTATGTTTAATCGATAGCATATTTCACTCCCCCCCAATAAATAGTCTATGGGACTATAAAAGTTATAAGTTTATTAATTACTGTGTAAGCAAGGCTTAGAAATAGGCTAGGAATTCTCTTACCTAGCGACACTCGTCCATTCCAAACCAAGAACGCATACATATATTAATATTGAGTCAAAAGAAACTTGTCTTAGGATATAGTATTATTTGTTACCTTTTGACAACTATATATTAAGGAGTGAATAGTATGAGAAAAAACACTGGTTGTGGAAACGGCCATAAAAAGTGCCCGCCTATGCCTCAAAACGACGTAGCAAAGTCCCGCAGTTTATCTACTCAATCTGAGCAGTTTGCTGTACAAGGTGCTGAAGAAGAAACGGTCGTACTTGGAGATGTGTTGATTCAATCTCTGACAGAAGCAGACTTTCACCTACCATCATACGCTACGGCTATTAAAAACATTGAGAAAAACATCCACTTAACTCAATGTAAAGCTATCCCAGTTCCTGGTAACCGTAATTATGTCAAGCTGTTCGTAGAAGGATTTGTACACAAAAATATTCAATATGTCGAAGATGGATACGGGTATGTAAAAGATTACAGCATTGACATTCCATTCAAAGCTTATGACCAAGTACAGCTTGCGAACCCAGTAGAATATCCATTCGATTTTGAATACAGTGTAAAAGACAATGTTCTTCAATACAGAGAGCTTGCTAAAAACGGAATGGAAGCAGACCGTTGTGAATTTGGTTCATTAACATTTGAAATTAACAATGAGCCGATCAAGTGTAAACTTCTTGCATCTGCAGTAAACCAATTGGATATTATCCACAATTTTGACAATTGGGGACGCTTTAACAAAGTCACTGAAAAAATGGATATCAACCTAGTTATCAAACTTACTCAAAAACAACAAGATCCCGACCCTAACTTGCCAGATCTCCCTCCAAATGATGCTGCCTGTGCTGCTAAACCTGAATCCGTGTACAACAGATTCAGAAGAATTACTGGACGCTAAAAGTACAAAAGGGTGTCTCTTTTAAGAGACTCCCTTTTTTTAATCATAACAAAACGTTTGAGCTTCTATATATTGTTGCTGCAAAAGATCTATCCGTATATGAACATTCCCTTGAATGGAGATTTTCTGCCCCTTATCAGTGGGATGAAGTGTATGATTCCAGGTAGACTGAAAGCTTTGCAGTTGTTCTTCAATGGGACTCACAAAATCTTGATAGAATTCATAATGAGAGCTTCCCTCATGATCAGTTTTAAAATTATATTCTTTTTGATGTTTCTTTGAATGTACAGGTTCATGCAGCCATCTCACATCCTCTACCTTATCCCAATGCACAGGGATCTTAACGGTGCGAATGGTGTGGTATTTGTGATCAGTTACATATTTTATATCTGCAATAAGGACGCCTTTGAAAAACACAGTTGATGTTGGCAAAACAACGTTGGTCTTTATCGAATTTAACGACCATTCGACGTCTATGATTTCAACTACTTGATCTTTAATATCTAATGAATGCATAAGATCGATGTCAACAACTGTTCTGGAAAGTAACACAGGGAGTCTAACTAATTGGCCTTTTCTTTCAACTTTACAGTTCAGTTCGCAGTTCAGACTCTCTTCCTTATCTTCACCGTCAATGACAAGTTCCTCTTTAAATAAATCTATTAACGGAGTGGAAGATTCTTCATTATCGCAATCCAATTCACTGTCGTTAGAGGAACACTCCTCCTCCACTAGTTCAAGAAAGTCTTTGGAAGAACTTTCTTCCTGATCATTGCTTGAATCTATTTCATATTCTGATGAAGAAAGATCATCGTCTAAAGAATATACATCCTCTGTAAAAGAATATTCATCTTCGCTTGAGGCAGACTCGAATTCCTCAATGGATTTACTGGGCGAATCCAGTTCCAATGGAGATTCGTCTAGCATGGAAGAAATTTCTTCAAAAATCAATGAGCTGTCTTTAGAAGATATCACGTTTTCATAATCAAACTCTTCCTCTTTGAAAGAATCGAATTCTTTCTCTGCTTCTGATGAAGATGGATCTGCTACTTCATCGTTTATTTCTTTTTGGGAATAATAGTAGTGTTTAAAGCTGGAAGATTCATCGTTGGCACCCTCTTCAATAGATGAAACGATATCTTTTAAGATCGAATAGTCTCCATCGAAAAACGGATCTTCTTTAGAATAGCTTTCTTCCTGTTGGATGAACTCTTCTTCGGAAAATGAAGATTCTCCTAACATGGAGAGAAACTCTCCTATGAGAGAATCCACCTGGCTTTTATGTTCTATAGACGTACTCTCCTCACGCTCCGATTTTTCCGCACTTTCGGATTCCATGTTCTCGTATTTGAATGTAGTTGATGGCTCCTCAAGCTTTTTAGTATTTTTTTTGCTGTTGAT
>NZ_JRNX01000401.1 GCF_000786645.1 Halobacillus sp. BBL2006 | reverse complement strand
TCTTTTGTTTTCTTTTTCGTCATTTTCTTTATCGGCATTGTATTCTCAGTTATCGGACAGTAATTGAATACAAAAGTGAAGAGACTGCATTAGCAGTCTTTTTTTATTCTCTGCTCGCATTATACGGTACAAAGACAGAAAATGTTCCACTTTCATTTGAGAAATCGTATTGAACTGCACCATGTTCAGGCGTTTGGAGAAACATAATCCCTTCAGCTGACAGTTTCTCTACCACTTCATGATGGGGATGTCCATATCGATTATCCTGACCAGCCGAGATTAATGCGAAGGATGGTGAAACATTTTCAAGCCATTCTTTAGACGTTGAAGTCTTACTCCCATGATGACCAACTTTTAATACATCAGCCTTCACGTCAGTCCCTTTTCTTAACAGCTTCTTTTCAATTTCAACTGAAGCATCACCCGTAAATAACCAGTCAAGACCACCTAACGAAAATTTAACAACTATTGAGTTATCGTTAGCATTTCCTGAATCTTCCATCGGATGTAGAATGGAAAAGGTTTGGCCTGCTACATTCACAGATTCTCCCCCCTGCACTCTCACCACTTTTTCACCACCTATTTCTAAAGGATCGAACGGGCTAATCATCAAATTTTCCACACTTAATTCCTCTAATAAGAAATTTACACTCCCACTATGATCTGTATCTTTATGAGAAACAATGATTGTGTCCAACCAGGAAATTCCTCGAGACTTCAAATAAGGAAGAATGATATTCTCCGCTATCTTCGCATCATTCTCTGTAAAAACAGGTGGACCTGCAGCATCGATCATAATAACACCTCTCCTGTAGGGAAGCTCAATGACAAAAGTGTCTCCTTGACCGACATCCAGCATGATCACGCGACCATTTGAAGAAAAATAAGGAAGCAAGCAGAATGAAATGATTACACATACACTCAACAAACCTGCCAAGAATGCAAAAGCATGTTTTTGCTTTATCCATAGCATCATCATTAGACAGAAAGTGACAAGGTAAACGATGATAAAGGACACATCAATTTCACCCACGACCCATTGGATATTCAGAAATCCACTATTATTTTCCAGCCATTCTAAAATACCAGTATGGATAGGAAGAACAACCTCGGACACCTTTAAAGATAGGAATGGAATCAAAGAACTACAAATGAGGAGGAACATTAAGAAGGGAATAAAAAGCAAAGAAAA
>NZ_JRNX01000400.1 GCF_000786645.1 Halobacillus sp. BBL2006 | reverse complement strand
GGGCGAGCCTCTACCATCATCCTTGTTCACTCGGTTCTAACCGCTTTTTCATCTTTGTCTCGAATTTCCTGCGAGGAATTAAAACACTATGACCACAACCTTCACACTTGATACGGATATCGGCTCCCATACGAATGATCTTCCACCGATTCTCTCCACAAGGGTGAGGCTTTTTCATTTGTACGACATCATTCAGATTGTAATTTTTTTCCGGCATAAGTCTTTACCTCCTATTTATTCAGAGACTTGAGATGATTCAGCTTGGTCATCTCGAGAATACATGACCATACGAGGGAATGGAATTTCGATTCCTTCTGCGTCAAGACGAGTCTTCACTTCTTTTCGGAGGGCCCGGGCAATCGCCCAATGCTCCATCGGATGAGTTTCTGCGATAATTCTCATCAGCACGTCTGATGCTCCTAGGTTCTGCACACCAAGAAGCTGTGGAACATCAATGATCTGTTCATAACGCTCAGGCAGTTCTTTCAATAGTTCCTGGATCGCCCGCTCCGCTTTTTCGATATCTTCCTCATAGGCAACACTTACATCGACGACGGCAATACTGTTATGGATGGAGTAGTTCGTGACCTGCGTCACGTTTCCATTTGGGAGAATATGGACTTCTCCTGTCCAGGCTTTGACTTTACACGTCCGAAGTCCTACTTCTTCTACAAAACCTTCCACGCCGGAAGTTTGAATGTAGTCACCAACAGAGAATTGATCTTCAAAAATGATGAAAAACCCTGAAATAACATCTCGAACTAGGTTCTGTGCCCCAAAACCAATGGCAAGTCCTGCGACTCCGGCACCCGCGAGCAGCGCCCCGATATTAAGGGTGAAGGTTTCAAGGATCATCATGAACGCAACGAAATAGACCACATACGACAAAGTGTTCAAAACCAGTTTGTTAAGCGTAGCTTCCCGACGTTTCGTAATTTGGAAAGGTCCACGCCTTTTGTTGGCAAAAAATTGACCAATAAGTCTTCTGCCGATTCGAATAACCAAAAAAGACAGGACTAGAATCATAAAGATTTTAAGAGCTCCAAATGCTACTGGCACCCATAAATCAGGTCCAGTTACATAATCAAACAGCGCGTCCCATTTCGTCTTCGTATCTTCTAACGTTTTTTTAACATCACCCACTGGATCGCCTGTACCTAACACCGCTGTCCCCCCTAAACGACAATGAATATGAGATTCATTTTAACAGGTTTTCAGCGAATTTTGAATCGAGAAATGACAGGATATAGAAGTAGGGACGTTAGTACGTATAAATTCAAAATTCCATATAAGGGATATAGGTATTCAATCAGGGTCGAGAAGCCGAAGGAAGTGAAAGGAAGCATGACTGCTATGACCGCCATGGCCAAAATCCATAACGGCTGTTTCAAATATTCACGAAACCTGGTCACTAACCCAAGCGTTCCTGAAGCTGCCGTGGTAAAAATAGCGATCCAAAGCATCACAGACATAAAGATCATCATTTCATATGGATAATGTTTCAAAATCGCAAATAATGGAATTTCATATAAGATGATTTCTTCCGATATTTGAATCAAACTATTATTATATAGATAGGAAACAGCCCCGAGCACGAGTCCACTCCCTATACTCGCCACCCAAATTTCCCCCTTATGCTTCATCTGGTTCCCAATGGCCCCAAGCACGGCAATCAAAGGAAGAATGTTCAGCGCCGTAAAAGGGAACGCAGACATCCAATTACTTGCTTCCTGTACGTGGCCGAATAAAGACAACTGCTGGTCACTGATAAACACAATCAAGACGAACAGTAAACCAGATATCAATAAAGGTAAAACAAAACTATTCACAACCACAATCCCTTTGACGTCCCATACGAACAGGAGAATGAGCGGGATTGCAATCGCCAGTACCCCTAAGCGGTAAGAAAAGTGAAAAGCCTGCCACGTCGCTCCACTCCCTGCAAGCATGATGACCGTCGTCGTAAATAAATAGATGATGATCATCCAGTCATAAACGCCAGTCAAATGCTTTCCTACAATCGCTCTGAGTACAGGTAAATAATGACCTGTTTGTTTATTAAAACTAATGCTCATAATGGTCGTGCAGCACAAGGTGAACATGACAGTAAATAACAAGATCGCTAAACTGCTGTCTTGTCCAAAGAATTGCCAGAGCTCTCTTCCAGAGGCGTACCCTGCTCCAATCATCGTTCCAACAATTAAAAACATCCATTTCATCCCAGCTTTTAACATGACGGTTCCTCCACCTTTATGTATTTGCCACACACACGTATAGAATGATGGACATCCTTATATACTGTTACTACTATGTATCTGGAGGAGAAGCTATGAATCTTAAGGACAAGTTTTCGAGAGAAGAACGGCGCGTCAGCACAGAAGATCCAGCGATGAGTGAAACTTTGAGTGTCCACTTAACAGAATGGCTTCCACCTTCAAAAAACGTGGTGATCGCCTGTATCGGAACGGATCGATCCACAGGAGATGCATTCGGTCCTCTCGTCGGATCAATGCTCAAAGATCAGCACCTTCAAACCTTCCATGTATACGGAACACTGGAAGATCCCTTACACGCCCTTAACTTGAAAGAGCGCATCCAATATATCCATCATACTCACACACGTTCGTTTATTTTAGCGATCGATGCCTGTTTAGGAAAGTCATCCTCTGTTGGTTCTGTCGTCCTTGGAAAAGGATCGATTTCCCCTGGTTCGGCATTGAAAAAAGACCTCCCACCTGTGGGCGACCTGCACATTAGCGGGATGGTCAACGTCAGCGGATTTATGGAACACGTCGTTTTACAAAACACACGACTGCATGTCGTTATGCAAATGGCGGCTAAGGTGGCCGCAGCCGTTCATTTATCCGAGAAACAAAGAAAAGAATGGAGAAGGATGCATATGCCTTTTCAGTCTTTCACAGCCGCGTCACATAAGCAGAGTAACGGATTTCCTTCTATTCACGGATCATGAACAAAAAAAAGCTAAGCCCCCGAAAAATGGGAGTCTTAGCTTTTTTCAATAGGTGATCGGATAAGCTCGATAGAAATAGAATCTTGTCTTTTTACGATAGAAAAAAACAACAAAGTTAAAATAACTGGGATAGATATAAGACAAAGCCGACGAGCAATAAAGAAGGCAGCAGGTTAGCTACACGGATCTTCGTCAGTTTTAACAAGTTCAGACCGATCGCTACAATCAGGAGCCCTCCTGTTGCCGTCATCTCGACAATGAAAAGGTCAAGGATATCCTGAGGAATCCAGCGGTCAATTTGTGTAGCAAGCAAGGCAATTGAACCTTCATATAAAACAACTGGGACCACAGAGAAAATGACTCCAATCCCTAATGTAGAAGTCAAAACAAGAGCGACAAACCCATCGATAATTGCTTTCGTAATCAATACTTCATGATCATTTCTAAGCCCGCTATCCAAGGCACCGATCACAGCTAACGCTCCAATGACAAAGATTAAAGATGCCGTAATAAATCCTTGTGCGATCATTGATTCTTGATCGGGCTTCGTAAATTTCCGTTCAATCCAACGCCCTATATACTCGAGCTTATCTTCTAAATGAACGGCCTCTCCGAAGATCGCACCTAACAACAGACTCAACAGCACGATCACGATGTTTTCCGTTTCAAACGCCATTTGCAGACCGATCAAAATAACGGCCAAGCCGACTCCACTCATGACGGTTTCTTTAAAGCGTTCGGGAATTTTAGTGAAAAATAACCCGAGTAGAGTGCCAATAAATATACAAACTCCATTTACAAGTGTACCTGTTAATACCATTGCATTCTCTCCAGTGCTTTTGTTTCACGTGAAACAGCGGTCTTTCGCACCGTTTTCACAAATAAAAAACCCGGCCTAAGCACCAGGTTCACTCTTTGGATTCATGATCGAACCAATGTAAGATCCGTTCCAGATCCTCGTCATTCATAAATTCAATTTCAATTTTTCCTTTGCGTTTCCCTTTATGAATGGTGACACTCGTCCCTAAGCGTTCCTTCAGACTTTCTTCTCTTTCTTTCAAAAAGATATCCTTTTGACGCTCTTTCGGTTTCTTTTCATTTTTCTGTTGGTTGTAGTCGTAGATGAGACGCTCTACCTGCCGGACGCTGAGCCCTTCTTTTTCAATCCTTGTTACAACCTGTCTAATATGGTCACGGTTTTTTAAGCTTAAAAGCGCCCGACCGTGCCCCATGGATAATTGTCCATCATTCATCTTCTTAATGACCTCTGTTGGCAAGGATAATAAACGAAGGAAATTTGCTATATGAGAACGGCTTTTTCCAAGTCTTTTGGCCAGCACGTCCTGCGTCAACCCAAGCTCGTTGATCAGGTTCTGATAAGCTTTCGCCTCTTCAATCGGTGTTAAATCTTCGCGCTGGAGATTCTCAAGAAGGGCGAGCTCCATCATTTGCTTATCAGTGAGCTCCCTGACTAAGACAGGCACTTTCTCAAGGTTTGCCAGCTTTGCAGCCCTGAACCTGCGCTCACCGACAACAATTTCGTATCCTTTAATGCTTTTTCTCACAATGAGCGGCTGGAGGATGCCATGTTCCTCAATGGATTGTTTCAGTTCGGAAATGGCCTCCTCCGAAAAATGCCTTCTAGGTTGATAAGGATTAGGACGACACTCACTTACGGCAACTTCTTGGATTTGTTCATCATTCTTAGGTTCCACTTCTTCAGGAAAATAAGCACCAAGACCTTTACCTAACCCTCTCGCCATTCGCTATCACTTCCTTTGCTAATTCTAAGTAGACTTCAGCACCGCGCGACTTTGCATCATATAAGATTACCGGCTTTCCATGACTGGGAGCTTCACTTAAACGAACGTTCCGAGGAATAATAGACTGATAGACTTTGTTCTGGAAGTACTTTTTCACTTCTTCAATGACTTGAATTCCTAAATTCGTACGGGCATCAAGCATAGTCAAAAGAACGCCTTCAATCATCAGCTGCTTATTCAAATGTTTTTGAACAAGGCGAACGGTACTTAACAGTTGGCTAAGCCCTTCAAGGGCGTAGTATTCACACTGTACGGGAATGATGACCGAGTCTGAGGCAGTCAACGAATTAAGTGTCAAAAGGCCAAGAGATGGTGGGCAATCGATGATGACATAGTCATACTCATTTTTAATTTGATCGAGTGCTTGCTTCAATCGAACTTCTCTTGAAATTGTAGGAACAAGCTCTATTTCAGCTCCAGCCAGCTGGATCGTAGCTGGAATCGCATCTAAATTTTCTACCATAGTTGTTGTACGAACCTGGGCTGCTTTCACATCATCGACCAATACGTTATAAATGCACTGGTCCACTGCACCCTTCTCAACCCCTACACCGCTCGTTGCGTTTCCTTGAGGATCGATATCGACAAGAAGGACTTTATGATTCAAGTATGCCAGGCACGCGCTTAAATTAACGGCTGTTGTGGTTTTCCCTACGCCTCCTTTTTGGTTGGCGATGGAAATCACTTTACCCATGCTGTCACCTGCCTCTTTTTCTTTCTATCATTCTACCATTTTAATAAAAAATACCAGCCCCATTTGGTTAAAAAAATCCCCATCTTTAAAGCAGCCAAGATGGGTGATTGAAGCTATCCTTTTTTCTTCGGAATCTTAATGGTAATTTGATAGTAATCGTCGTGATCCTCTTCGTTCGTCTCTAAATCGACGCCTGTATCCGTAACCATGTTCAAAGATTGACGGATGGTATTCATTGCAATTCTCATATCTTTATTAACGCCTTTAAGGGTCGGTTTCTTTTTCTTCGGTTTTGGATCACTCATTTTTGCGATTCGTTCTTCCGTCTGTTTCACATTCAATTGTTTCTCGATGATTTCTTCAAGAATTTTTTCCTGCAGTTCAGGCTCTTTCACCGCGATCAATGCTCGCGCATGACGTTCGGTGATTTTCTTATCCATAACCGCTTGTTGCACGGATTCCGGAAGCTTTAATAAACGCATTTTGTTAGCAATCGTCGACTGGCTCTTGCCTAAACGCTGGGCTAAAGCTTCCTGCGTTAAGTCATGAAGCTCAATCAACCTGGCATAGGCCATGGCTTCTTCAATAACTGTCAACTCTTCACGTTGAAGGTTCTCGATAAGAGCGACAGATGCCGTTTGTGAATCATTCATATCCCTGATGATGGCAGGAATGGTTTCCCATCCGAGAGACTGGACGGCACGCCATCTGCGCTCACCAGCAATCAACTCATACTCGTCTTCATCTAACCGACGGAGAACAATCGGCTGAATCATCCCATGCGTATGTATCGTCTGGGCGAGTTCGCTGATCTTCTCGTTGTTAAATATCGCTCGGGGCTGATATCGGTTGGGTTGCACGCGATCAACTGGAACTTGTAGAACTTCATCGGGATTATAGTCTTCTTCGTTGCTATTATTTTCCGATTCTGGTTTGTCCCCCAATCCGAACAAACGACCAAAAGGATGTAACACGATCAGACACCACCTTTATACGATCAAGCATACGCCTCTTTCAACTTGGTTCATAACCTAAAATTGTGCAATTGAAAAAGCGCCGCAGGCTTTGGGGCTGCT
>NZ_JRNX01000399.1 GCF_000786645.1 Halobacillus sp. BBL2006 | reverse complement strand
AAAATAAAATTAAAAGAAAACGAGCCCAAATTGCATTCAGTTTCCAAGTGGTCTTATGAGCTTTCATTTGGTGGACTTCTTTCCTTGGAGGTAATTCTAAAACATCCATTTTGGATTCAGTATCACTTTTTCCATCTACTTTTTCATGATAATGATTATGTTTCTGTTCTTCAGCCACTTTCTGCCCCCCATTTACCAATACGAATCCATATAGCAAGTACGAAATCAATGACGAAGTGAGCCGTGATCGTTACAAACAAGCTTCCTGTTTGTTCATACATATATCCGATAAAGAAGCTCACAAAAAGAACAGACACGAGAAGTACAATTTTGTCTAGATAACGAATATGCATGATGGCAAACAAAACACTCGCAACTAAATATCCGAATTCAGTATGAATTACTCCTCTAAAGAGTACCTCTTCACTGAAAGCTATTAATAAGGTAATACCCGTGATGCCTATATAAGAGCGATGACGGAAGACTTTCACATTAATTCCACCGTCATCATAATACCTCTCAGGTAGACTATACAAGAGTATGAAATCAATGAGAAGCACCATTAGTCCTGGTATTAAACCAAACCAGAGTAATTCCGTCCAGGAAAAATGAAATAGTTCCGTCCAATCCAAGAAAGAATCGAATAGAAAGAAGCTCCCTATCGCTGCTAATAAAAGAATGGTTAATTGAGTTAATACGAGCTGAACAGTTATTTCTCGATCGCTTAACTGCTGAATAAGTTCAGCTTGATTTTTCCGTTTCATAGACCTCCCCCTGACCAAAAACGAGTTTCAATCGATCTTGCCATGATTCACCTTTACAATCTTCAATTTCGTCATTGAACTGGAGGTCAGAAATTAGGAAACCACAAACATCACAGCAAGGCACATAAGGTTCTCGTACTTCATCTTGAAAAGACTTGTATAGTCCCTTCCTGCGACAGTCAAAGTGATGAACCCATTGGAGGATCTCAGTTAATTTGTTTTGTTTATACGTCCACCGTTCTTTCAAAAATTGAAGGAGTTCTTGGTGGATCCTCTTTTGATAGGGGGCAGTGAGAATAGAACGACCATCAATGACTCCGTGCTGCTCAAGCTGATGACGAATAAAATTCCATTGAGATTCAGAAAGCTCTATTTCCAGCAAAAGCTCTCCATCTTCTGGTAACATATTATCTTTAGACCAATACATCTGTAAACGAGATAAAACTCGTTTGACATCCTCTTGCTGTGGCAATTCATTTTGAATTAACATCTGTGGCAAGTAATGGTCTTTGTGTGTAAAAAGAACAAGACTTACACAAGGCTCTCCATCTCTTCCTGCCCTCCCCACTTCTTGAATGAACGATTCAATTTGAGGTGGAAGGTGAAAGTGGATGACAATCCTGATATCTGGCTTATCCACTCCCATACCGAATGCACTTGTACAACAAATAATATCTAATTGATTGTTCATAAACTGCTGTTGGACAAGCATCCGGTCTGTTTGCTCCATTCCCCCGTGATAAAATGCCACACGTTGATTTAGCCGCTCCCTAAGCTGAAAGGCCACTTTCTCCGCCCATTGTCTACTAGAGAAATAGATCATTGTGGGTGCGATATTTTTAGAAAGGAACTGGACAATTTTTTCAATTTTAGTGTCAGGATCCAAACATTCCTCCACCGCAAAACTTATATTCTTCTTGTCCATAGGATAAACGTGTTTCCTCATTCCAGAAAGATTCAACTTTACCCTTATATCTTCCTGAACTTCGGGAGTCGCAGTAGCACTCAAGGCTAATACGGTTGGTTCTCCTAAATCCTGAATGACTTGATCAATTTTAAGGTAATCCGTCCGGAACTCATGCCCCCACTGTGAAATACAATGAGCTTCATCCACGACCAGGAGTTCCACTTTCACTTTCAAAAGCTGCTGCTTCACCCAGTCATTTTGTAACATTTCAGGAGAAAGGTAGATGAGGGAATACTGCTGAAACTGCTTCATTGTCTTTATACGTTCGTTCCGGTCCATAAAGCTATTCAAAGCTGTTACAGAACGAAACCCGCGTGCTTTCAATTGTTTAACTTGATCGATCATTAATGAAATAAGCGGGGAGACGACGATAGTAACTCCAGACTGTAGAACTGCTGGTAATTGATAGCATAGAGATTTACCCGTGCCTGTCGGGAGGATTCCTAACACATCGCTTCCCGCCAACAAATCTTCGATAATCTCTTTTTGTCCTTCCCGAAATTCGGTAAAACCAAAATGATCATATAAATGTTGGGTCAGTTGGTCAAACGTTTGCATATGAGTTTCCTTCCTTAGAAGAGATTTGATCTTTAGCCAGTGCGAGCCTCAGCTGGAAGTAACTGAACTGCCCATCAAGCTTCTGATGAATCAGTTTCAATCGTTGGGTGTCCAGTTCCTTAGCTGTATATATAATTTTATTCAACTCTTTTTCATTAAGAAATGAATCGATAGAAAAGTGAGGCACAACTAAGGCTGCCTCTACAATATGATCCTGGATCGTACTCTTTTTCAACCTTCTTTTTCTTACAATGTCGTCAATCGACCAGCCATTTTCAATATAGTGGTACGTTTTCTTCGCAGACTCCGTTATCAACGAAGACCCATCCAACCCTTTTGAACATAAGGAAAGAAAGGGATATCTATCAGGAGATTGAACTGCATGATGGAACAGATAATAGATAACATGTTGAATGTACACGTCGACATCTGTTACAGATATGTCGTATTTATCTTGCAGTTGGTCTCTAGTGAGTCCAATAATTCCTCCTCCGGTTAGGCGATAAGCAAAAATCTTAGCTTCAATAGCGGGACGTTCATCTAAGAGAGTAGAAATCTCACTGTATAAAGAAGAAACAACGCGAGTTATGTCACTGTGGTACTTACTATAAACTTTTTTAACCCATATTTGAGTATTAACATCCTCAATAATGGGGATGAATGTACGTTTGTTTTGAATCATATTCGTTAACGTTTGAATCAATAATAGTAGTCGGCGCTCAAATTCAGCAACCTTTTGATGATCCATTAACCCACTGAAATAAAGAGGGGAATTTAACTTTTTTACATATTCTTCGCCAATTTCAGTTAAAGAAGGATAGGATTTCTCTTCAATCGTAATCCACTCACCTTCTTCCAATCGCTGAAATGAGCGATCAAGTTCTACTCGGTCCAATGAATTATATATTCCGAAATAGGAATCAAGATGGTACACCCGCGCATCCTGTAATGTCTGAGAAGACCGCTTACCTGTCAAGAGATTAAACACACCCGAGATTGTCCTCTCTCCTTTTAACCTTTGTACACAATTCAATAAAATTAGATCAAACAAAGACCCACCTCCTATAGTGCGCTTCTAAACCGCTCCATGTTGAAAAGTACAGGACAGAGATTTACAATATCTATGTATCTATTTTTAAATACGTGACCTTTCTATATTCTACATGAGGTGAAACATAAAGGAGGTTCATGACTCATGGCTAAATTCACTATGGTTGACCAGGATACCTGCATTGCTTGCGGCGCTTGTGGTGCAGCAGCTCCGGATATATATGATTACGATGATGAGGGAATAGCCTATTCCATTCTCGATCAAAACAAAGGTATGGCTGAAGTGCCGGATATATTAGAGGAAGACATGGAAGACGCATTCGAGGGATGTCCTACGGATTCAATAAAAGTAGCTGAAGAACCATTCAATGGTGATCCGCTCAAACATGAATAATATTTGATCCCCTTCACTTCAGAAGGGGATTTTATTTTTTTGATAATTCTTCGAAACGATTCCTTGCTTCCATGTGATCGAAGCTTGAAAACCACCTTTGATATTCACGATCAATGATTCTGTAATGCTGACTTATCACATTTTGCTGCAGAAGATAGTCCTCACTTTCAGAAATTAGATTCCACCAGACTTTCCCACCCATAGTTTTTCCAACAGGCCCACCTACTTGATGATGAGCTAATGTTTCTACTATTTCAAGCGGGGCATCTCCTAAAACTCCCTTTAGAACTTCACTTTGTTGGAAAAGCGCACAAACTGCCACAACGGTCGTCCATCCAGCAACTGTACGTTCTTTTTCAATCTGAACGAGAGTTTTTTTAGATAGACCAAGCACCTCTGCCATTCGATTCTGAGTGTACCCGTATTCTACACGGATCAATTTCATTTTTATTGAAACTTGCATCCTTAATTGCTCTTTATCCATAACTTATCGTCCCCTTTACTACGTCCCTTCCATTTTAACATGAGATGCCTTTTACATCCTATAAAATAGAGGGGCTGGGACATAATTAAAAGCATCCAATCTAAAGACGAACAAATTAAGGATAGGGAAATTTAGAAGTAATCGATGGCTCTGAATG
>NZ_JRNX01000398.1 GCF_000786645.1 Halobacillus sp. BBL2006 | reverse complement strand
CTTTTGAAACCAGTCAATCAGACGCTCTCTGAATAACTGTGGATTAAATCCTTGTAAAATTTGTTCAACTTGCTCTTTTTTTTTCATGCAAAATCATCCTTCATGATAAACTACTATTGTACGGTCTGGCCAAAGGAGGAATAAAACATGGATACTGGCACACACGTCGTCATGGGGGTTGCACTCGGCGGCCTCGCTACTCTTGACCCCGCTGTTCAAGCGGACCCAGCATTATTCAATGCTGTTTTAGTCGGTACCATAGTCGGCTCGCAGGCACCAGACTGTGACACCGTCCTTAAACTGAAAAACAACGCTGTTTATATCCGAAATCACAGAGGAATTACGCATTCCGTACCCGCTGTATTCATTTGGGGCATAAGCATCCCAAGCCTAATTTTCTTACTCTCTCCAGAGGTCAGTTTTCTGCACCTATGGTTATGGACGTTCTTAGCGGTCATCTTACATGTTTTCGTTGATATTTTTAATGCTTACGGAACTCAAGCTTACCGCCCGTTTACGAACCGCTGGGTGGCATACGGATTCATTAATACATTCGATCCATATATTTTTGCGCTCCATATCGCAGGGATTGTCGCCTGGAACTTAGGAGCTTCTCCTGGGTGGATGTGGCTATTGATCTATTTTGTTATCGCCTTGTATTACATTAAACGATATTTCGATAAGCGTGAGCTCGTACGCTTGATTCACGAGCATTTCGAAGATGTCGAACAGATCGCCACTTCACCCACGATCCAGCAGAACATATGGAAAATCGCGATTACAACTCCGACGAACTATTACGTAGGTCGAGCTGAGAACGGTCACCTGACCATCCTAGATGAATTTATTAATAAACCGATTGATTACGAAGACCCTGTCGTTCAAAAAGCTCTAACCGATCATAATATTAAAGCTTTTCTATCCTTTTCTCCAGTCTATCGATATGAAATGAGTTACTTTGACGAATACACCGAAGTCAGGTTCATCGATTTACGCTATCGATCCCAAGGACGATATCCTTTCGTAGCTGTAGCTCAGATCGATGACGAACATGGAGAAAATGAACTGAAAATCCTGAACTCCTACACCGGTTGGGTATTCACGGAAGAGAAGCTCCAAAATAAACTGAGTCCTGTGGCTGAATCGGAAAGTTAGTCCAATCTCAAATAATAAGCCGTGTTGCTTCCACAGCAACACGGCTTATTCTTTTAATGAAAATGACCTTTTTTCTTCAACATTTCTTTATATTTAGGATTGGTCGCTACGAACTCATGCAATTTCGGACCATAATGCTCAATCCATTGGATAACAATTTGTTCTGTCATTTGTTTGCCTTTATAGTCATAGCCAGCTTTCGCTCGTGTTGTTTCAAAATCTTCCCAAAGAAGTTCGACCCATGTCCGGGCCTCGTCAATGGTCAGGTTTCCATTTTTCTCATATAAACGTTCGGCTAATCGTTCATAAATTTCGTTCATTGCTGTCACCTCATGTCTGCCAATCATTACATAGGCATTGTATCACATAAATTCACCGGAAATACACAAACTAACCTTGTCTCATCAAAGAGACGTGAGGAGGGTTTTCCATGCGAAACAAAGCAAAAGATTTCCCGAATATAAAGATGTCCCATGCGCCTGCAGACCAGAGCGAATATTTGGCTCTAAGACCGGATGGGAAAATCAATAGTAAACCTCAAGAAAGAGCGGCTAAGTCCCGCGAACGTGATATCAACCAGGTTGGGAGGTATCACCGTGGGAAATAAAAGCTTTAACAACAGAGCTAACCCTTTTAAAGCTCGCCGTGGTGCGAAGCATTTAAGCAAAAGAGTGAACGGTGAAACTGAGCCAACGCAGGCAGACAAAATCACCGAAGTCCAAGCGAAAAAGAATCACTATTAATGAAAAGCTGTGTGCGAATCTTCGCGCACAGCTATTTTACTTGCTGTCCTAACATGGAAATAGGAAGGGCTTCTTCCTTTGCTTCCGTCACTTTTTCGTGTTGCTGATTCTGACGATATCCCCAGGCGAAAACTCCATTCATATACTGGATATAAAACGTATGAGCTGGGTCCCCTTCGATCTCATACGTTTCACCAGCTCCATAATCTCCGGGATTCATCATATAGGATTTTGCCATGATGATTTTTCTCTCATATACAGCGTACTCGTTCACCATGCCCATTTGTTCGGCTTTACGTGCCTTCTCGGTAAGCTTTGCAACTTCTTGCCTTAATTCTTCATACGTATATTCACTATATCGACGTTCCATCATTTTCCTCCTAAAAATAAATAGCAATCCTGCCTTTCTTTACATTTTATCAGGGTTTCTGCACAATGAATATGGTAACTATCAAGATACAGGACAAGGAGCGGATGAATATGGGTAATGTATGGATTACAGGAGCAGGAACCGGACTCGGACGAGCTCTAGCTCACCAATACGCAGAGAACGGACACACAGTCTTCTTATCAGGTAGAACTGAAAAGAACTTATTAGTTGTTCAAGAGGAAATAAAAAGGAATGGCGGTAAAGCGGAAGTCTTGATTTGTGATGTCACAGAACCGTCTTCCATTAAAGAAGCGCTCCGTCAAATCGATTCACTAAATGTTTTGATCAATAATGCAGGCATAGGCATATTCGGAGAACTATCGAGTTATGCGGCTGAGGATATTGATAAGATGCTACACACGAATGTAAAAGGTACAATCCTTGCTACTCAGATGGCTTATCCAAAGCTTAAAGAGACAGAAGGCCGTGTGTTGAACATCATTTCCACTGCAGGGCTGCGCGGCAAGAAAAATGAAAGCGTCTATTGCGCGAGTAAATTCGCTGTGAAAGGTTTTACCGCAAGTCTCCATAAAGAGTGGGAAGAAGAAAACATTACTGCAACCGCCGTCTATATGGGCGGCATGAACACTCCATTCTGGAGCGAAACAGATCATGTCTCAAACCCTGAGAAGCTGAAGGGGCCAGAAGTTGTTGCTAAACAAATTTATAATGAAGATGACGGAAGAGAAGAAATTTTTGTAGATCGTTAATAGTCAAAGTACCTGCCTCTTACGCTGAATAATCATTAGAAAAGGAGTCCACCTCGGACTCCTTTTTTTTACATATCTCCACCACCAGAAACAGCTCGGCGAGCCCCTTCTTTCTCCGCATCATGCCACCGCTGCTCATTGGCTGAAGCCGGCTCTCCCTCCCATTTCCGTGGCGGGTTGTTACGTTTCTTTCTCACATCTTTAATCTTAATCATAACGACTGTCCCTACTACGAGAGGAACAACAATATAAGGAATCCAATCCATCGTAAATGCCTCCTTACTTGATTATACGATCAAGATCAGGGTCAGGTTTCATGGTGTCAGGTATTGGTTTTCCTCTTTCTGGTGTCAGGTACCACTTTCCGCAATCTGAGTACCTGGTACCCTCTTCTCTCCTGACGGTACCAGATACCACTTTGACACTTTTGGTGTCAGGTACCATGAAGGTGTATTGGCGTACCTGGCACCCTTCTTTCCAGTTTGGGTACCAGGTACCCCGCTTTCCTATCTCAGTACCTGGTACCACTCCAATATCCCGCTGATACCACTATCCCACCACCAACAAAAAAAGCCGGTCGTAATGACCGGCTTTTCTTTAGGGTGAATTACTCACCAAGATTTTCTTCTTTAGCTTTAGCTACAATCGCTTGAACAGCTTCTTCTTCGTCAGAACCTTCAGCAGTGAACTTAATTTCAGCGCCGTTTGGAATTCCAAGAGACATTACACCCATGATGGACTTCATGTTAACGGATTTCCCTTTATACTCAAGGTTAACCTCAGATTGATATTTTCCTGCTACTTGTACAAGTGCAGTTGCTGGACGAGCGTGTACGCCGTCAGCTGCAGTGATTTTCATTGTTTGTTCTGCCATAACGAATTCTCTCCTTTTATTTCGTAATTTCAATTATATCTGGGTCGTTGTGATTAACTTTACCAGAAGCTTTAACGTTGACAGCTTGGCCTTCTTCAAGGTTCGTGAATACGATCGGAGTCACTATAGAAGGCGCGTTCTCTTTAACAAAATCAAGATCTACTTCCATCAAGGCTTGTCCTTGTTTCACTTCGTCCCCTTCAGAAATCATAGCTGTAAATCCTTCCCCTTTCAAGCCAACGGTATCGATACCGATATGGATAAGAATTTCCATTCCATTTTCGGCTTCAAGACCGATCGCATGCTTCGTAGGGAAGATATTCAACACTTTACCGTTTACCGGCGAAACTATCTTACCATCTTCGGGCTCAATTGCAAAGCCATCGCCCATCATTTTACCAGAGAAAACTTGGTCAGGAACTTCTGTAATTGGAAGTACTTTACCTTTGATTGGGCTTACGAACTTCAATTCACCTTTTGTGACAGGAGCTTCAGCAGCTTTCGTATCATTCTTGATTTCAGCTACGTCCTCACGGGAACGAGGAGTTTTTCCATCGATAATATCTTGCATCTGGCCGCGAAGGGTATCAGATACAGGTCCGAAAATCGCTTGGATGTTGTTTCCGACTTCCATGACACCAGATGCCCCAAGTTTTTTCAGACGGTTTTTATTAACGTTTTCTTTATCATTAACCGATACACGCAGTCTTGTGATACATGCATCCAAGTGGCTGATGTTCTCTTTACCACCCATAGCTTCTAAGATTTCAAATGGAAGATCGCCGACTTCTCCGTCGTCATCAGAATCTTCTGCCTCATCTTCTCGACCAGGTGTTGCCAAGTTGAACTTAAGGATTGCCCAACGGAAACCAAAGTAGTAAACCACAGAGAAGACAAGACCTACGATAATGACCCACCACCAGTCTGTACGGTTAGGAAGAACACCGAACAGGATGAAGTCAATGAGACCACCTGAGAAGGTTTGTCCGATTTTAACACCAAGAATCTCCATGATCATGAAGGAGAAACCAGCAAATACAGCGTGAATACCGAATAGTACTGGAGCTACGAATAGGAATGAGAATTCGATTGGCTCAGTAATACCAGTCAAGAAAGAAGTTAAAGCAGCAGATAACATGATACCGCCTACGACTTTCTTACGTTCAGGTTTTGCCGTGTGATAAATAGCTAGTGCTGCAGCTGGAAGTCCGAACATCATGAATGGGAACTTACCAACCATAAATGTACCAGCAGTGAATTCTACGCCGTCTTTCAATTGTTCAAAGAAGATCGTTTGGTCACCACGGACAATTTCTCCTGCCGCGTTCGTGTATGAACCGAACTCAAACCAGAACGGAGAATAGAAAATGTGGTGCAGACCAAATGGAATCAATGAACGTTCGATTACACCGAAGAAGAACGCAGAAATCGTCTGGTTTCCTTCAAGCATCAAGTGAGAAAGAGCATTTAGTCCATTCTGTGCGAACGGCCATACCCACAGCATAAGGATACCAAGGAACAGGGATGTAAAGGCTGTGATAATTGGTACGAAACGTTTACCAGCAAAGAATCCTAAGAACTGCGGCAATTCAATATTGAAGTACCGGTTGTACAGCGACGCCGCTAATATACCGACGATGATACCGCCGAATACCCCGGTCTGGAGGGTCGGAATACCGAGCACCTCAGCGTAAGCTGGATCTGAAGTCATTTCAGGAGTAACATTTCCAAGTACCCCCATAACTACGTTCATAATTAAGTAACCGATGATGGCTGCAAGTCCTGCTACACCGTCACCTTTCGCAAGTCCAATGGCTACACCCACCGCAAATAGTAACGGCAAGTTAGCAAATACAATACCACCGGCTTCAGCCATTACTTCTAGCAATGTTTGAACCCATGGTGTTCCGAAGAAAGGTACTTTATCGACAAAATTGTCCTGAGCAAAGCTTGTACCGAACGCTAGCAAAATACCAGCAGCAGGTAGAAGAGCGACCGGAGTCATTAGCGCTTTACCGACTTTTTGCAAAGTACCAAAAGCATTTTTGAACATGTGTTTTCCTCCTTTTAATTGTGTGCAAAACAGTGTAATCCCTAATCTCAACCAATTTTCAGAAAAATAAAACGTTTTCATTTTACTGGTAAATGGAAGCGCCCCTCGAAGACGCTTGACTAAAGAAATAAGAGCATGAAAAAAGGCATGAGTATAGAAGATCAATCAGCTATCAAAAGGTACACTTCACCCCTTATGATAACCGTTCAACCTTCCAATACTCATGCCTGATCGAATCAGTAACACGTACTGGTTAAGATTTATGGGTTAGTCGCTGCAAATGAATCGTTAAGTAGATCACTTCAGACTCATCCACTGGCTTATTTAACTGTCTTTGCATCACTTTGATTAACTTCCATGCTAAATTATAGCACACAGGATATTCCTGTTTCAACATGTTTGCGAGTTTTATTTCATCTCCGACACTTTCTGATTGATACACGCGATCGATCGCCCGGTGTAAATGTTGAACCAAACGATGATAATCGACACTATTTTTATCGATTTTAAAGTCCATTGTTTCTTCAACAAGAGACACAAGCTTTGTTATCAACTGATTATGGCGGTTGATTTCTCTTAACGTTTTATCAGTAACGGCACTATGGATATGAAGAGCGATGAATCCTACTTCCCCTTCAGGGAATTGAATACCCATTTCGTCGTAGATCATTGTCACGACTTCCATGGCGATCTGATACTCTTTCGGATAGAGAGACTCAATTTCCGGTAAGAACGGATTTGAGAACTGCATATTTTTCTTTGCGCGGTTGATGGCGAAAGCCAAGTGGTCCGTCAAAGCAACGTGGATATGCTGGTTTAATTCCTGCCCCATTCTCGTTTCGATATGAACGAGGATGTCATTCATGAAATCGATCAGTCGCTCATCAACGTAAGGCAAGAGATTGACATATTGCTCTTTTTCTTTTTCATTACTTAACAAAAAAGTTTTGTCTGCTTTATCAAAAGAGATTTCATCTTCACTCTTTCTGTTAAAGCCAATCCCCTTGCCAATTAACACCACTTCTTCATAGGAAGGGTGCTCGGCAATGACGACATTGTTATTCAAGACTTTTTTTATTTTTACTTGCTGCTTCA
>NZ_JRNX01000040.1 GCF_000786645.1 Halobacillus sp. BBL2006 | reverse complement strand
TTCAGCATGTCTTCAACGATCCAATGCTTAAAGAACTTTGCATCGATGTCTTTCATATAAAAATCGATGCCCGCTTTATCGAGCTTGTCCGCGAGCGGCACGGCTGAAGAATTGTTGCGGTAGAGGACTGCGATTTCCTCAGCTCCTCCGCTCTTCTTAATTTCTTCGGTCACATACTGCAGCTGATCTTCGTAGTTACGCATCGAGTTGATTGCAATCGGTTGATCAGAAGGGTTATCCGTAAACATCTCCTTCGGGTAACGGTTTTGATTTCGCTTGATGAATTGATTGGACGCTTTCACGATTTCCTTTGAGGACCGATAATTCTGCGACATCGTCATGACTGTGGCATCTGGATAGGTCTTCTCGAACTGCAACAGCTTCGTGACATCCGAACCTCGCCACATAAAAATCGACTGATCATCATCCGCAACTACACAGAGGTTGTTTTGCGGCTTAGCCAATAGTTCGACAATTTCATGCTGAACGACGGAATTATCCTGGCTCTCATCGGTCAAAATAAACTCAAACTGTTGTTGATACTTAGATAAAATTGCTGCATCGTCATGCAAGATTCTGTAACAATAGGTGAGCATATCATCGAAATCCAACAACAGCCTATCTGCATTGTTCTTGAATTGCTCATAAGCTTGATAAATCGATGCTGCGCTTTTGACATTGCACTTAACCCGTTCCAGTTCTCTCCCCTCTATCATACGGTTTTTCACAAAACTGATATAGGTCATCAGCTCGTCGATATCGTCATCAGATATCTGCACACCATTTGTATCCTCATAAAGCTTTTTCAAAATGAACTTTTTATGAAGCGGAATCTCGGGACCATCCCAGCCTTTCTTCAACTCTTCGTCGCTGATGTTCCCTTCGATGAGCTGGAAATCCTGGCTGTTTTTCCTCAACCACTCACGGACGACTTTAAAGGCGAAGCTGTGAATCGTCGAAGAGTGTACTTTATCACTCGTTAAACCGGAGAAGAAATGATCGAAGCGCTCTGACATATCATGAGCCGATGCCTTACTGAACGTGATGGCCATGATCCGGTCCGCTCTCACCTTTTCTTCCAATAGCAAATAGCCTATTTTCATGTTAAGCGTTGTCGTCTTGCCTGAACCGGGGGACGCCAACAGAAGCAGTGGGCCATTTGTATGCAAAACCGCTTGTTTCTGGACCTCGTTCAATTGGACGCCTGTTTGTTCTTCCATTAATTCAAAGAAATTCATAACGGCGTTCCTCCTTCCTTTATACGGACTTTATAGGGGAAAGAAAAATAGATGGAAGAATAAGCCCCTAACTAAGAAAAGGACTCCTTCTTCCATCTACTTTTTTAAACTGATTGGGCTTATTGATTCCCGACTTTTACTATTATATCTGCTGTTACGTTAGGAATCCACCTTATTTTTCTGAACAATACGGAACAGCTGATTTCCTTTTTGTATAAAAAATAAGCACCTTCTTATACTAAACATGAAAAAAGAGGAGGAATTCTTATGGCAAAGAAAACGAAGAAAAATGATCCAGAGCAAAAGCATAAAAAAGGGTTTGATATTAAGAAAGTTGACACTGAGTTCTCTGATGAAGTTGGCAGTGCAGCCGCTAACAAAGCCCACAAAGAAGATGCAAAACGAGCAAGAAAATCTAAAAATCCTCAGCAAAATAACTAGAAGTAATCACGACTTTTTCATTACGGAGAAGTCGTTTTTCTTTTCCATCCATCTATGTCTTAATGTCCGCTTCCATTCGTAAATCCTATGGTAAAATGAGAGAATCATAGAACGAAGATTAATTTAGGAGTGAACGATCAATGGACAAAAAAGATATAGCGGGCATTCGCAGACAATTCAAAGTGGATAATGACTTATTGAAGATCTCTGACATCTTCAACGTCTATATCATGAAGGAAACCACTGACATTTACCATCACCAGAGCCA
>NZ_JRNX01000004.1 GCF_000786645.1 Halobacillus sp. BBL2006 | reverse complement strand
TTTCGATTTCTTCTTGTTTTTGTTTTAGAGCGTCATATTCTTGCTTAAGTTCTTCTTCGGACACTTCAGGTTCTTCCGTATTGTTTGCAATGTATTCATCCACTTTAATCTGCAGTTTCAACTGTTCCTTAACTTCTTTCTCATCCGTGTTATTTTCTTCAAAAGCTTTTTTCATTTGTTCTTCACTCTCAAAACGCTTGGAGAACTCTGAGTATTTTTTCTCGACTTCGTCATTTGATACTTCAATGCCAGCTTCTTCAGCTGATTGTGTTAATAATTCCGAGCCGATCATTTGATCAACGATGCTTTTTTTCAATTGCTCTTCTTTTCCTTCAAGGTCCATTCCCATTTGGGTGTACTGCTGCTTCATACTTTCGTATTGGGCATTGAAATCTTCGCGGGACAATTCTTCGCCGTTTACGACAGCCACGGGTCCGCTGCCTTTCAGTTCGTCTGAGCTTTTATCTTCAGCTTTGTTTTCTTCCGTCTGTTGGGAGTCTTTATCCTTTTCAGCTTCCTCACCTGAACTGCAAGCGGCTAGCCCAAATACAGCTAATGTGGAAAGAGTAAGTGTCATAAATAATTTTTTCATCAAGTTGCTCTCCTTTGAGGTGTGAGATTTAAAGGGAGTGTAGCATAACGGTTACCACTTGTAAATCCTTCCTTTTGTGGAAAAAAGGAATGAAGTCAAAACCTATCGCATAACCATGATACAAAAGGAGGGAAGAGGATGTATCAAAACCCAGCACATGTCTCTTACAGGCAAACCTATGCCTCTGAAACCGCAAAAGTTCAATTCAGGAGCAGTCCATTGGCACCCAATTTAAAGGGTACAATGATGTTTTATCAAATGCCTTATGGTGTCGAAGTGTTTGTTCAAGTGGAAGGGCTGCCAGAATTTAAGAAAAAGAAAGAAGGCACACAAGTCGGGCCACATGGATTTCATATCCATGAAAAAGGTATGTGTGAGATTGGTGATGGAAAAGATCCTTTTTCAACCGCAGGTGGACACTGGAATCCAGACAATCAGCCGCACGGAAATCATGCGGGTGACTTTCCGGTATTATTTTCGAACCAGGGTCGTGCAAGAATGATCTTTTTTACTGACAGGTTTAAGGTGAAGGATATCATCGGGAAGTCAGTCATCATTCACGAAGGACCAGATGACTACCAGTCTCAGCCTAGTGGAAAATCCGGGAAGCGGATTGCGTGTGGAATTATAGAAAAATCGTAAATTTGTGGTATAAATGACAGGTGAATTGTATATACTTACTTTGTAGGGTTGTTAAGAAGCGATACTTGACTTCACCGGTGAGTCATAGTATAGTAATATATAAGGTTAAAGGATTACCAATAACATGAATTCGAGTCTTTCGAGTCACCTATTATAAAGAGTGATCAATCATTATTGGTACTTTTTATAATATGTGATTTTTTCATTATGGTAAAACGCATATTAATTTTAAGAAATATTGGAGGATCCAATTACATGAAAACAGGTACAGTGAAGTGGTTCAACGCGGAAAAAGGTTTTGGTTTTATCGAGATCGAGGGCGAAGATGATGTATTCGTACACTTCAGCGCAATCAATGAAGAAGGTTTCAAATCTCTAGAAGAAGGTCAATCCGTAGAATTTGAAATCACTGAAGGTAACCGTGGACCACAAGCTGCGAACGTAACTAAACTCTAATTTAAAATTAAAGCGATAATCGTAAAATATAAAAGAGGCTGGCTCGTTAGTCAGTCTCTTTTACATAATTTTCATGTCTAGAGGAGGCTTCATAAAATGGCTTTCGGTAAAAAGAATCAGACAGAAATTAAAGAAGAAGAAACGAAAATCTGGGTATGTTCTTCCGATGACTGTAACTGCTGGATGAGAGACAACTTCAGAACGAATGAAGAAAACATCTGTCCAATGTGTGGAAGTAAGATGGTTGAGGAAAACAAAGTTCTACAAGTAGTAGAAAACAACAGCCTATACTATAAGCAAAACTAAATCAAAAAAGCGATTGCTCAAGCAGCAATCGCTTTTTTGTTTTTATTGCGGGCTTTTAAGGGTATAAAGTGTTTAGAATGATAATTCGGAGGGGTTAGAATGGATCAGCAATTACAACGGGTGCTTTCAACTAAAAACACTTTGAGAAAACAATCATTATCAACAATTTTAGATCAGTTCGACGGACAATTAATGAATTTATCACAATCGAGCCGGAAAAAGAAATACGATAAGATGCGGCAGGACGCTTACAGCTTTTTTCGGGGAAGTGCTTATTTGTTTTTCTTCGATGTGATCGACTATCCGTTCACTTTTCATACGCCTGATGATAAGCCTACGTGGATCATGGGGGATATGCACTTTGATAATTTTAGCGCTTTTCAAAATGAGTCTCATGATATCGTATTTGACGTAGATGATTTTGATGAAGGATATCTAGGGTCTTACTTATACGATGTCCTACGGATGATTGTCAGCATTCGACTGACCGCAAATCAAGGAGATTTCACGAAAGAGGAACAAGATGAACTTGTTGATCGTTATTTGAAAACGTATGTTAAACAATTAGAGGCTTTCCAACAAGGAGAAGATGATCCGCGGTCATTAGAATTTACGATTGAGAATACAAAAAAGCCGATAAAAAAAGTATTGAAAAAAGTTGAAAAACGTAAAGCATCACATGAACTGGATAAACAAACGGTCATTGATCATGATTCAATCCGATCTTTTGATATAGGAAAAGATAAACTCTCGTCCGTTTCTAAACAAGAACGCGATGAATTGTCCTACGCTTGGAAGGAGTACATCGCTTCATTGGATCCTCATGCTCTTAAGGAAGAAACCTATTATCGTATTAAAGATGTCGTTAAGAAAAAAGGGGCAGGCATTGGTTCCACGGGACTTCAGCGTTATTATATTCTAATTGAAGGAGAAGCCGATGAGACCCATCACGATGATATTATTCTTGAAGCGAAAGAGGCAAGAACACCGATACCTGCTTATTTCTTTACGTATGATGAAAAATTCTGGGAAGATAATAAGCACCAGGGTCGAAGGGTGGCGCACACGCAAAGAGCGATGCATCACAAAGCAGACACTTATCTTGGTTACTTTTCTATGAATGGAAGGGATTTTTACGTCAGGGAACGCTCTCCCTTCACTAAAGACTTGAAAGAAAAGGACGTAGAAGACTTCAAAAGTATGAACCGAGCAGTTAAAACCATGGCTAAAATCAGTGCTAAAATTCATGCTCGGGCGGATGCTGATCTTGAAGAAGGTATCCTTGATTACCATAGTGAAGATGCCATATTGGAAGCAATAGGTTCAAAGAAAAAGCTTTTCCGTCACCAATTAAGTTTGTGGTCAGACCATTATCAGGACATTGTCGAGCGTGACTTTGAGCTTTTTAAAGAGTGGCTAAGTGAACAAGAATTTTTCAAATCCTAAATGAGACCTGTTTAATCCTCCAGCAGAATGGTATAATTTTAATGTTATACATTCGTAAAACTGGAGGATTTAATTATGTTAACAGTAAATAACGTTGGTCTTCGTTTTGGTGATCAAAAATTATTCGAGGACGTCAATATAAAATTCACACCTGGCAACTGCTACGGCTTAATCGGTGCAAATGGTGCAGGGAAATCCACTTTTCTAAAAATTCTTAGTGGTGAAATCGAACCTCAAATTGGAGACGTGTCTTTGAAAAAAGATCAGCGTCTTGCCGTTTTGAAGCAAAACCACTTCGAATATGATGAATACAAAGTTCTAGAAACCGTTATTATGGGTCACACAAGACTATATGAAGTGATGAAAGAAAAAGATGCTATTTATATGAAAGGTGAGTTCACCGAGGAAGATGGCATGAGAGCGGCTGAACTTGAAGGCGAATTCGCCGAAATGAATGGCTGGGAAGCTGATTCAGATGCGGCTCGTTTACTGAAAGGCTTAGGAATCAAAGAAGATCTTCATGAAAAAGAGATGAAAGATCTTGCAGGTTCAGAAAAAGTAAAAGTGTTATTGGCTCAAGCCTTGTTTGGTAATCCAGATGTCCTATTATTGGATGAGCCGACCAACCACCTTGATATAAAAGCCATCCAGTGGTTGGAAGACTTCTTAATCGATTTTGAGAATACCGTTATTGTCGTTTCCCACGACCGTCACTTCTTGAATAATGTGTGTACGCACATCGCAGACTTGGACTTTGGTAAAATCCAGGTTTATGTCGGTAACTATGACTTCTGGTACGAATCCAGTCAATTAGCTACGAAGATGGCTGCAGAGCAAAACAAGAAAAAAGA
>NZ_JRNX01000397.1 GCF_000786645.1 Halobacillus sp. BBL2006 | reverse complement strand
TGCTCTGAATGACCGCTTCGGAAATACACTCCGCTGGAATGGGGCTAAATTCTTCTTTTACATGCTTCGTTTTCATCAGCGTAGACAGAATGCGGAGACTCCTGCGGGGACAGCACGTGTCCGAAGACCCCGCAGCGGTGCCTTTTCCGCAAGGAGGCTGAGGCCGTGCCCGCGGAAAGCGAAGCATTTTGTCGGAGCGGCCATACTTCCACCTTACAAGACAAGTGCCTGAAATAATAAAATAAATTGGATATTTAGCGCTAATCTACCATAAAAAAACCGAACGATGGTGAAATCCTATCATAAGAATTTTACCATTGTTCGGTTTTTAGAATGGCTAAAACACTTTTGTCCCAGCCCCTTCTTTATTATGATGATGAACTTGTATATCGTGCTTCTTTTTCTTCACGTCGTTCTTGTTTTGCTACTTTAAGGAACTTATTTGTTTCTGCAGCTACAACTCCAGAAAGAAGGAGGAGGCCAATCAAGTTAGGGAAGGCCATTAGACCGTTCATAACATCAGCAAATTTCCATACAGTATCCAACTTCGCCACTGCACCAACAAGAACAAAAAGGACGAAGACGATCTTATAAATGCCAAGGCCTTTCTGTCCTGTCAGGTAACCGAAGCATTTCTCTCCATAGTAGGACCATCCAACAATGGTAGAGAAGGCGAAAAAGATCAGCCCGATCGTTACAATATAGGCTCCAATATCACCCAGGAAAATTTCAAAGGAACGAGAAGTAAGGTCTGCGCCATCCAAACCGCCTTTGTATTGACCAGCCATAACAATCGTCACACCAGTCATTGTACATACGATAATCGTATCAATGAATACTTGAGTCATAGAAACCAGCGCTTGCCGGCCTGCATAATCCGTTTTAGCAGCAGCAGCTGCGATAGGTGCAGAACCTAGTCCAGCTTCGTTCGAGAACACTCCTCTTGCTACACCGTATCGGATAACTGTACCTAACAAACCTCCACCAAGAGCGCTTGCCGTAAAAGCATCATTGAAGATTGTACCAAGCGCTGGCAGCACCATGTTGCCATTCATAATGATTATAATTAAGGCTCCTATGACATAAAAAATAGCCATGATTGGTACAAAGTAAGCCGTTACTCTCCCGATGCTCTTGATTCCTCCCAATAGGACAAGTCCTGCAGCTGCAGTCAAGATAATACCTGTCACCCAAGTTGGGACGCTGAAGGTCGTCTCCATCACATCAGAGACAGAATTGGACTGAACCATGTTTCCGATACCGAAAGCTGCAACAGCACCAAATATGGCGAAAAGGACACCTAAGGGTTTACCAAGCCATTTTGTCTTAAGGCCGCGCGATAGATAATACATCGGTCCACCGGCCATTTCTCCATTATGATCCGTGATTCGGTATTTAACAGCTAAGACAGCTTCTGCATACTTTGTAGCCATTCCGAACACAGCTGTGATCCACATCCAGAATACAGCTCCCGGTCCGCCAAGGACAACTGCGGTAGCAACACCTGCGATATTCCCCGTCCCAATCGTTGCAGCTAAGGCTGTAGTGAGAGCCTGATAATGAGAGATATCCCCCTTTTCTTTCTTGTTTTTCTTCTTACT
>NZ_JRNX01000396.1 GCF_000786645.1 Halobacillus sp. BBL2006 | reverse complement strand
CCAAGCATAGCGACATGACAATCACGGATGCGATCAGTCAATCCGTTACTCACACGGCAATTAACCTGGACGTTAATGCTGTCGTTACCCCTACAGAAAGTGGCCACACGGCTCGTATGATTTCCAAGTATCGTCCGAGAGCTCCGATTGTAGCGATTACTTCTAGTGAAAAAGTGAATCGTAAACTTTCTCTAGTATGGGGAGTATATGCTGTCATGGGACCTCGTGCTTATTCCACAGATGACATGTTGGATGTAGCTGTCGAGCGAAGCCTTGCTTCTGGATTGGCATCACGCGGAGATCGCATCATCATTACAGGTGGCGTTCCTGTTGGTGAGAGCGGAACGACGAACTTGATGAAAGTTCACGTGATCGGTGATGTTCTTGTGAAAGGGCAAGGTGTTGGTCAAAAGAGTGCCTTCGGCCGTGCGATCGTTGCTAAGGATGCTAAAGATGCAATTAACAGAGTCGAAGATGGCGATATCATCGTCACTCACGGCACGGATCGCGATATGATGCCGGCGATCGAGAAAGCAGCCGGTATTGTAACGATTGAAGCAGGTTTGACTTCCCATGCTGCTGTGGTTGGTTTGAGTATGGGTATTCCAGTTGTCGTCGGTGTCCAAGATGCAATGACCATCATTGAAGATGGGGCAGACATTACGATCGACAGTTCTCGCGGAGATATCTACGAAGGTCATGCTAGTGTTCTATAATAGGATTTCAGACAGGGAAGTACCCACTTTCCTGTCTTTTTTACATCTTCTTTAACTTACTTTTCTTTATATCGCTGCTGTTTCGAGTTATACTAAGGAAAATAGATTTAGAAAGGAACGATCCTATGTTTCGCTGGTTATTACTGTTTATCTTGATCGTACCAGCACTTGAGATTGGATTGCTCATCTGGGCAGGTAACCTTGTAGGCCCATGGTGGGTCATCTTACTAATTATATCTACAGGAGTACTTGGGGCTTGGTTAGCTAAGCAACAAGGCTTAGAAACGATAAGAAACGTACAAAATTCCATGTCAGTGGGACAAGTTCCTCAAGATGCTTTGTTAGATGGAGCTTGTATATTGGTAGGGGGAGCAGTTCTCCTCACCCCCGGATTCATTACGGACGCTGTCGGGTTTTTGCTGCTCGTACCTGCTACGAGATCCCCTTTCAAACGAATCATAAGAAAGACGATTACGAAAATGATGAATAAAGGTTCGGTGACAATCTATCGAAGATGACAAATAGGATCCTTCTTTCAATTTGGAGGGATCCTATTCTTCTTTTCCTTTAATGAAAAACCAGACCATTCCTAAAATGCCACTCTCATGAAGCGTTTTAATGACGACAAGGAGAAAGGGACTAAGAATAATCCCGTACATACCGAATAATTGGAACCCGGCAAACAGACTGATGAGCAACAAAATAGGTGGAACGCCGAACTGTACCGATAATAATTTTGGCTCTAATACTTGACGGGTAATCACGACAATCATGTATAGGACAGCGAGGGCAATGGCCATTTCGAATTCTCCGCTCAAGAATTGAAATATTATCCACGGGAGGAAAATGATCCCTGTTCCGATATAAGGAATGAAATCCACTAAAGCTGCAAAGAATGTAATGGTCAAAGCATATGAGACGTGGAGGAAGCTTAACCCGATCCCGATGATAATGGTGGAAACGGTGACCATTAGCATTTGTGCCTTCAGTATGCCGCCTATAGTTTGTTTAATGGCACTAGGGAATGTCCTTGCCTTTACGTAAACGGCATGGGGGATGATCTTAGATATCCAAATGATGATCAAGTCCCAATCTTTTGCTATGAAAAACGTAGCGAGTACACCAATAAGCACCGTTGTCAAAGAACCAGGCAGGCTAGCCAGCAGTGAGGTTATCCCGGTAAAAATGTTATTTAAAAGGTCTGCACCTGTATGGCTTGCTTTTACTTTAAGCACTTCCAGATAGTCGAAGAGAGAGTGCTGCTGCTGGTGATTTAACCGACCGATGATCGTCTCAACTTTAGAAATAAGGGGGGTGAAAAGTTCTGTCGCTCGATCCATCGTATAAGCTATCAGCTGTTCTAAATGAACAGGAAGACCATGGGATAGATGAGCGACCCCTTTTATGAATTCTGCAATAGCAAGGGTGAGGATTGATAGAGATAATAAGCCTAGCAATCCCATGATAAATAAAACAGCGAAAAGTCGGGGGAGGCGAAATCTGTTTTCGATTAACTTTATAAAAGGTTGAATAGTCCAGGAAATGAAAAACGCTATGTAAAATGGGAAAAGATACGGCAAAGACTGAATGAAAGCGAAAATAAGTAGAAAAATGGATACGAGAACTAGAACGAAGCGGATAAATTGTTGCAGATGAAGATTGTCCATGTGAAAAATCTCCTTTTTTGTTGATAAAAAGGACACTGCCAGATACGGCAGAATAACTGGTGGACAAGACCCACACAACAGGGAGGCTTGCGAGAAATCTTGACCGGCGCATTCAACTGGGGAGCGTATTCCTTTTTAGTGAAAAAAATAATATTTCACAGAACTGAAATAAAAAAATTAGCGAAAAGTACGCTTTTACGAGTGCGCGTTTGTCTATTTCTTTGCAAAATAAGTCATGAAAAGCTAGAGAAATTTGATATTTAACAGTGAAATTAACCGGTTTCAATTCACATTCTCTTCAGAATACTTTATAATTGTCTGTGGGGTTCACTTCCTAATTATTTCATACACAAAAAGTAAAGCGTTTTCGCGCCGATTGGGTGAGAAAACATTGGAATTATTTCAAAAGGAGAGATTGTATGTCATCAACTAAAGGTCTTGAAGGAATTACAGCAACTGAGTCATCGATCAGCTCAATAATTGACGATAAATTAACGTATGTTGGATACGATATCGATGATTTAGCAAATAACTCAAGCTTTGAAGAAGTTGTCTACCTTCTTTGGAATCAGAAGCTTCCAACACAAGATGAATTAAATCAATTCAAATCAGATTTAATCTCTAATATGGACATCCCTAGTGAAGTGATCGATCATTTAAAATCTTATGATCTTTCTACTGTTCACCCGATGGCTGCTTTAAGAACAGCAGTATCTATGCTGGGTCTTCATGATCCCGAGTCAGATGTCATGGAAGAAGATGCAAACAAGCGCAAGGCGATTCGTTTGCAGGCGAAGATCCCTACGGTCGTTACAGCATTCGCACGTATCCGTAATGGAGAAGATCCTGTATCACCTAAAGAAGATCTAAGCTTCGCAGCGAATTTCCTTTACATGTTGAATGGAAAAGATCCTGAGCCAACAGAGGAAAAAGCATTCAATAAAGCACTCGTTCTCCATGCAGACCATGAACTGAACGCATCTACATTTACAGCACGTGTATGTGTAGCGACCTTGTCTGATATCTATTCTGGTGTAACTGCTGCCATTGGCGCGTTGAAAGGACCACTCCACGGTGGAGCCAATGAACGTGTCATGAAGATGCTGACAGAAATCGGCTCTGTCGAAAATGCCATCCCAGCAATTGAGAAAAAACTTGAAAATAAGGAAAAGATCATGGGTATGGGGCACCGCGTCTATCGTAAAGGTGACCCACGTGCTAAGCACTTGAAGGAAATGTCACGTCAACTGACTGAATTGACGGGTCAATCCAAGTACTATGAAATGTCTATTAAGATTGAGGGATATATTAAAGAGAATAAAGGTCTTCCTGCAAACGTAGACTTCTATTCTGCATCCGTCTATCACAGTCTTGGAATCGATCACGATATCTTTACACCGATATTTGCAGTAAGCCGTGTATCTGGATGGTTAGCCCATATCCTTGAGCAGTATGCAGATAACCGTCTGATTCGTCCTCGTGCAGAATACGTAGGACCTAAAGGCCAAACATATACCCCAATCGAAGAACGTTAAGAAGCCTTTGATGGAGACAGGCGTCCTCTTCACTTTTTATTCTATATAATTTAACGTATGATAGAAGAGGATGATCCATCCCTTAAAAAATGCAATTACAATTTTAGGAGGGTTAATTTTGACTCAAGCAGAGAAAATTACAGTAGAAAAAAACGGAGAACTGAATACACCTAATCGTCCAGTCATTCCTTTCATCGAAGGTGACGGAATTGGACCAGATATTTGGGCAGCGGCGAGTCGAGTAATCGAAGCAGCTGTAGATAAAGCCTATAATGGTGAAAAATCCATCGAGTGGAAAGAGGTATTAGCTGGTCAGAAAGCTTATGACCAAACAGGTGAATGGCTGCCTGAAGCTACTCTGGATACGATCCGCGAATACAAAATTGCAATCAAAGGTCCTTTGACGACTCCGATTGGTGGAGGTATCCGTTCCTTGAACGTTGCTCTTCGTCAGGAGCTTGATTTGTTCACTTGTCTTCGCCCAGTACGTTATTTCGAAGGTGTACCTTCCCCGGTTAAACGACCTGAAGATACAGACATGGCTATCTTCCGTGAAAATACAGAAGATATTTATGCAGGTATCGAATGGCAGAAAGGCACACCAGAAGTGAAGAAAGTCATCGACTTTTTACAAAACGAAATGGGTGTACATAACATCCGCTTCCCCGAAACTTCTGGAATCGGTATTAAGCCTGTTTCTGAAGAAGGAACGAAGCGTCTTGTCCGTGCGGCGATTGATTACGCCTTGAACGAAGGCCGTAAAAACGTCACATTGGTTCATAAAGGAAACATTATGAAGTTCACTGAAGGTGCCTTCAAAGCATGGGGGTATGAAGTGGCTGAAGAAGAATATGCGGATAAAGTATTCACTTGGGCTGAATACGATCGTATCGTAGAAAAAGAAGGTAAAGAAGCCGCGAACAAAGCTCAGGACGCTGCAGAGGCAGAAGGCAAAATCATCGTAAAAGATGCGATTGCAGATATCTTCTTACAGCAGATCCTGACACGTCCGAAAGAATTCGACGTTGTCGCAACAATGAACCTAAACGGAGACTACATCTCTGATGCCCTTGCCGCTCAAGTAGGTGGAATTGGAATTGCGCCAGGAGCAAATATTAACTTTGAAACTGGTCATGCAATTTTTGAAGCTACTCACGGTACCGCACCTAAATATGCAGGAATGGATAAAGTAAATCCTTCATCTGTCATTCTTTCTGGTGTACTAATGCTTGAACACTTAGGCTGGAGAGAAGCAGCTGATTTAATTTCTAAATCTATGGATAAGACGATCGGCAGCAAAACTGTAACCTATGACTTTGCTCGTATGATGGAAGGCGCGACTGAAGTGAAGTGTTCCGAATTCGGAGATGCTCTAATTAAAAACATGGACTAAGTAATAGGGAAAGGGGATCATTATGGCGATTCGCAGAAATAAAATTTCAGTGATCGGTGCCGGTTTTACTGGTGCCACAACAGCTCTTATGGCTGCTCAAAAAGAGCTTGGTGACGTAGTACTTGTGGATATTCCCGATATGGAAGATCCAACCAAAGGTAAAGCGTTAGACATGTTGGAAGCCAGCCCTGTTCAAGGCTTTGATGCACATGTGAAAGGAACTTCCAATTACGAAGACACGAAAGATTCTGATCTGGTTATCATTACGGCAGGCATCGCTCGTAAGCCTGGAATGAGCCGTGACGATCTTGTGAACACCAACTCTAAGATCATGAAAAGTGTGACGAAGGAAATCGTCAAATATTCTCCAGATTGCTATATCATCGTACTGACTAACCCAGTTGATGCTATGACTTACAGCGTATTCCAAGAGGCAGGACTACCAAAGAATCGAGTCATTGGTCAATCAGGTGTCCTGGATACAGCCCGCTTCCGCACGTTCTTAGCAGAAGAACTGAATGTATCCATTAAGGATGTTACTGGATTCGTTCTGGGTGGTCACGGTGACGACATGGTCCCACTGACTCGTTACTCTTTTGCTGGTGGAATTCCGCTCGAGAAATTGATTTCAAAAGACCGTCTCGATGCAATTGTCGAACGCACGCGTAAAGGCGGAGGCGAAATCGTCGGTCTATTAGGTAATGGTAGTGCGTATTATGCGCCTGCCGCTTCCCTTGTCCAGATGGCTGAAGCGATCTTAAAAGATCAACGCCGCATTTTGCCAGCTATTGCGTACCTTGAAGGTGAATATGGATATGAAGGTATTTATCTTGGAGTACCGACAATTCTTGGAGGAAACGGTATAGAAGAAGTCATCGAGCTAGAATTGACTGAAGAAGAAAAGAAACAGCTTGATAAATCAGCTGACTCTGTTAAAAATGTCCTAAATGTATTACAATAGTTAGTGAAGGGATTCGAGGATTGAACCTCGGATCCTTTTTTAACCAGTTGAGAAAACGCTTTCACGGAGGTAGGTTTATGTTAGGGAAAAAACGCAAACTAGGGAAAAAGATCAAGGACATGAAAGTAGGGGAAACATTCACTACTTCATCAACAATCGAAGACCGTGACTTGCTTATGTACTTGGGTCTAACAGATGACGCCAATCCTTTATACATCCAGCATGATTACGCTTCACAAACCCCTTATAAACGTCCAATCGTTCCAACAGTGATGGTATTTGGGATGGTTTCATCCATAGTATCTATGCACTTGCCGGGACCGGGGAGTCATATTATACATCAAGAATTAAACTATCCTAAACCGGTGTATCATTATGCAGAAGTTCGCTTCAATGTAGAGGTTACAGATATTAACAATGAGGATCATCTCCTTACTTTACATGTCATTGGTTATGATGAGGAAGGAGACGAAGTAGTAAAAGGTCACTTGACCGTTCAGCCTCCATTCGAACCAGCTTCGATGAATGCTACTTCCTTGGAAAACTTCTATTAATTACTAGTGATCCTAAGGACACACTGATTAGATATAAGCCTCCTTATCCTGAAGACACAGTATCGAGGCTTTTATATCAATGATGGTAAACGGGAAAACGGCTCGCTTTCCGTGGGCATGTGCTGAGCCTCCTCAGACTTGGTCTTCCGGGGTCTCACCTAATATGTTCATCCCATAGGAGTTTCACCGTTTTCCCCTCCCCCATAATGGCAAG
>NZ_JRNX01000395.1 GCF_000786645.1 Halobacillus sp. BBL2006 | reverse complement strand
CAACTAACCTGCCCTATTCTTTAAGACTCAGTTTCGAGATAATTTGTTCGATTTAATCAAATATCAACAATCAACTTTAACAGAGAATTTCATAAAGAAATTCGCAGGGGGGTCCCCGACGAATAAAAGGACTCGTCAAACAAAAAATATAACGACTATAGGACTGGGGCAAAAGCTTCAATGGGTCATTATTACTGAACCTCCCCCTCCTTCCAGTCTATTTTACCAATTATTGTATAACGCTTACATAGAGTGTCTACGGGCTTTTGGTGAAAAAGAAACAATCCTTTACTAAGAAAGTTTGGTTTTATGTTTAAACCCAGGGGGAATTTACGAAAGTAACCGCAAGATGGAGGTTGTTGAAATGACGGGTATCGCATCAGATAATAAAATTCATTGCCAGACCGAATATTCAGTACTGAAAAGCGTTCTTGTAGTAAAACCGTCGTTTATGAGAATTACCGAAGTGATTAATGAAACCCAGAAACACTATAAAGAAGGTAATATTGACATTCCATTGGCTTTACAACAGCATGACAGGTTCGTAAATGTTCTCAAGGAACATGGGGCTGAAGTCACCCAACTTCCTGCACACCCCCGCCTACCTGAACAGGTATTTACAAGGGACATAGCGTTCGCGATTCACGATCAGCTTTTCCTTGCTTCGATGAATGAGGAAGTTCGCCAGGAAGAAACAACGATCTTAAGAACGTGGCTGAGAGACAGAGCCATTTCTTATCAAGAAGGAATTCCTGGTTCCATCGAAGGCGGTGATGTTGTAATTGATAGTTCAACCATCTGGGTTGGAAGAAGCAATCGCACCTCTCATCAGGCAGTTGAGGAGCTTCTAATGCGCCTGCCTTCCTTTAAAGTAGAACCGTTAGCGCTCAAGCGAGAGATTCTCCACCTTGATTGTGTATTTAATATCATCAGCGAAGATTTCGCACTTGTTTATCCTCCCGCTTTTACAGCCGAAGGTTTGAGTAGATTGAAAGCCAGATTTGATGTGATCCCTGTAACGAAAGAAGAGCAGTTCCAAATGGGACCGAATGTACTATCGATCGGTAATGGTAAAGTCATCAGTCTCCCCCAGAACGAAAGGCTCAATGAAGTCATGCAAGCGAGAGGGTTTCATGTTATTCCGGTTGATTTTTCCGAGATTATTAAATCCGGCGGTTCTTTCCGGTGCTGTACGCTCCCTCTCTTAAGAGAATAGAGTTCCAAAGAGGTTCCTGATAATAAAGGGCCTCTTTTTTTATGGTTCCTGTTTAATCCTCAGTAAAAATAGGTTCTCTTTTCTTAAAAATTGAATAGGCTTATCACGGGAGTTTTTTTCAAGAAAGGAGCCTATCCATGTATCCTTATGACAACCCTGATTTACTTGCCTGGCAAGCAGCGAAGTATGATTTACTGTCAAACTACTATAAGTATATCGATCCTCGGAAACATATTTACTTTTACCAAAAACATCTGGAATGCATGCAAAGATTGTTAATGAGCCAGCGAAGCGAGAATGGACGAATGCCAGGAATGCAAGGGCAAGCCAAGGTTCGCGTACTCCATGCCTCACCGGATGCTCCGGCCGTTGATGTGTATGTAAATGGGCAGCCTGCCTTGAAGGGCGTAACGTTTAAGCAGCAAAGTGAGTATTTAAGTGTTCCAGCGGGTCAGTATCAGATTGATATCTATCCGGCTGGTGAGAAGAACCAGCCTGTCTTAACTCAAACGGTTGGGGTTGAGGCTGGAAATATGTACACCGTGGCCGCTGCCGGACGTGTGAATGAATTACAGTTAATTCCTGTAGTAGATAACGACCGGGTTTCTTCCGGAAATGCCAAGGTCCGATT
>NZ_JRNX01000394.1 GCF_000786645.1 Halobacillus sp. BBL2006 | reverse complement strand
TCCCGCGGGAGAAAGGACTAGGCGAGATCCCGCAGGGCGCAGCCCGAGGAAGCTTGCCAGTTCCCCCGCCATCCCTGACTTTTTACAGGCAACGGACCCAAGTTATCTCGGGATAGAGCCTTCCACAATCCTGCACTTTTGTTGAATAACTATGTTTGAAGCTTCTTCAATAAGGTGAACTGATTGCGGAAATATTAGTAGTCGTCATTAGAGTCTATTGTTATAAATTGCTGAATTAAACAGCCTGCTTTTCATTAACGAGAAACTCAATTTTTGCTAGAGACAAGAAAAATTTTCCTCTTTATGTATAGAATACCTCAGAAGTGTTCAGAATGGTTTTTGAGGTGATGAACATGAGAGAGGAAGGTAAGAAAAGCGTGACTAAATTAAAGTTTAAACGCTTGATGCGTAAGAAGTGGTTGTATCCAGCTTTGTATTTGTCGGTAGCAGCTTTGGTTCTAGTAGGAGTATTTTGGTATCAGCAAAGTGCGAAAAACACAGGTGATCAAGTTGCTGAGCAGCCAGAATCTGAAGTTCAAAATGAGTTTACTACTCTTGATAAGGAACAAGATTCAGTTGCTGTCATGGAACAGGACGAAAACTTACAAATGCCAGTTTCTGACGAGAAAGCAGCTTCGATTGTAACTAAATTCTATGATTACAATGCTTCAGAAGAAGATCAAGAAAGTGCACTGGTCCTATACAACAATAAGTACTATCAAAGTCAAGGTGTAGATATCACTAGACAAGACGGAGAATCCTTTGAAGTAACTGCTGCTATGAGCGGTAAAGTTACAGAAGTAAAAGAAGATCCGCTTTATGGAAATGTGATAGAAATCACCCATGATGAAGATGTCACAACGGTCTATGCAAGCTTGAACGATGTACAGGTGCAAGCTGGATCAGAAGTCGCACAAGGTGATGTTCTTGGTTCTGCAGGCCAGAATTCATTCGGACAAGCAAGTGGCGTTCACGTACACTTTGAGGTTCGTAAAGACGGCCAACCGTTTAATCCAGAAAGCTTTTTTGGACAGCCACTAAGCCAAATCAATAAAAAAGCGGAAGAAGGTTCTGATACAGAAGGAGCACCTGAAGATGACGCTACAGATGAAAATCAAGCACCATCTCAGGACCAAGCTGACGAATCAGGCCCATCAGCCGATGATATTCAAAACAATACAGATGAGGATCCATCAGGTTCAGAAGATGAAGAACAAGCACCTGATGAAGAAAGCGCATCATCCATCTCAACAATTCAAACTTAAAAATGAGGGAGCTTTCCCTCATTTTTTTGTGTGAAAAAACAGGATCAATGTAAAGTTTCCACTCTCTGCTCCTACTCATGTGGCATATCTTCGCGCTTTTATTAATACAATGAGGATAACCGAGCACTCGGTAACATCCAGGGTGATCCAGCATGACATACATCAAGAGTTAACCACCCACCTATAAAAACATAAGCGCTTTCCTAAGAGACCCACCCCCTTGGATAGTCAATCACAGGAGGCGAGTGGAGTGCATGATTACATCAAAGAGAGGACCATCAAGATTGGAGAGCACATTATCGAAACGAGGAAAACGGTGAGAGTGATCGCCAAGGAATTTGGCGTTTCAAAAAGCACGGTCCATAAAGATCTGACAGAAAGGCTTCCGGAAGTAAATCCAGAGTTGGCAAAAGAAGTGAAAAAAATATTAGATTACCATAAGGAAATCCGGCACTTGCGCGGTGGAGAAGCAACACGAAGGAAGTATAAGGCACAGCTGTTAGACGAGAAGTCTGTTCAACCTCTTCACTGATTCTTTTGATCCTCCTATTGTCAAAATCCCTCGATATAGGTAACTTTTTTCATATTAGATGAGACGAATGTCGTAATTTTGTGATAGAATATAGAATTAGATGTGTGAGTTTATAGACTATACCGATAGCTATTTAAAGAATAGGGAAGACTAAATAAATGGAGTATTCATCTCCAATCCCCTGAAGGCATGGAAGGATTCGAAAGCTGCTATATGCAGACTTTGTATCCTATTGTGTCTTTATGGGTATTTATGCTTTTTACAATAGGGAGGATCTACAGGACATGTTTGCAAGAGATATTGGAATAGACCTTGGTACAGCGAATGTGCTGATACATGTAAAAGGTAAAGGAATCGTATTGAATGAACCATCAGTAGTTGCTATGGACCGAAATACAGGTAAAGTGCTTGAAGTAGGCGAGGAAGCTCGTCGGATGGTGGGACGTACGCCCGGAAATATTGAAGCCATCCGTCCTCTGAAGGATGGAGTGATTGCAGACTTCGACGTGACTGAAGCTATGCTCAGGCACTTTATCCAAAAAACAAATGTACGAGGTTTTCTTTCTAAACCACGTATGTTGATCTGCTGTCCGACAAACATAACTAAGGTAGAACAGAAAGCGATTAAAGAGGCTGCTGAAAAATCAGGCGGAAAAAAAGTGTACTTAGAAGAAGAACCGAAGGTGGCAGCTATTGGTGCCGGGATGGATATCTTCCAGCCGAGTGGTAATATGGTCGTAGATATTGGTGGAGGTACTACCGATGTCGCAGTCCTTTCTATGGGGGATATCGTAACTGCTTCTTCTATTAAAATGGCTGGAGATAAGTTTGACCATGAGATTTTACAATACATTAAGAAAGAATATAAACTCTTAATTGGAGAACGTACGGCTGAGAACATCAAGATCAGCGTAGCGACAGTATTCCCTGGTTCCCGTAACGAAGAGATCGAAATTCGAGGACGTGACATGGTTTCTGGCTTGCCTCGTACAATTTCCGTAAACTCTGAAGAAATCGAAAAATCCCTGCGTGAGTCGGTCCAGGTGATCGTTCAAGCAGCGAAGCAAGTATTAGAACGGACTCCGCCTGAATTGTCCGCTGACATCATTGACCGTGGGGTCATTATGACCGGAGGCGGTGCGCTTCTTCATGGAATAGATCAGCTGTTAGCTGAAGAGCTTAAGGTTCCTGTACTAATCGCTGAATCTCCAATGGATTGTGTAGCATCTGGAACAGGAATCATGCTGGAGAATATCGACAAACGGATTTCTACGAAGTTTTAAACGTTCTAGGAAACTTAAATAAAAAGGGGCGATGACCTTGTTAAGAGGATTCTACACTGCTGCTTCGGGTATGATGGCGAATCAGCGTATGCAGGAAACATTATCGAATAATATGTCAAACGCCTATACGCCAGGATATAAAGCCGATCAGGGTACGATGAGAGCTTTTCCTAAGCTATTGATTGAGCAGATGGGGACCAAGTCAATTCCTGGGTCCCAGGGCTTGAATCTGCCCGTTCAAAATGAAGTAGGATCCCTTAATACAGGTGTCTATCTGCAAGAAGCTGTTCCTGCATTTACACAAGGGGACATAAAAGAAACAGGAATCAGTACAGATCTTGCACTTGTGCAAAGATCGGTGCCTGATGCAGATGGATTCGTCTTTTTTAATGTCCAGAATGAAACAGGAGAACAGCGGTACACAAGAAACGGAAATTTCACGGTTGATGGAGATGGATTTTTAACAACGAATCAAGGGTATTACGTATTAGATCAGGATGGTGCCCCTATTCAAACCGGCGGCATGGAATTTGAAGTCTCTGCTGGCGGGGACTTATCAGTGGATGGACAAGCCATTCCTCTTGGACTTTCCTACAGCTCGAATGTTCAAGATATGATCAAAGAGGGAAGTGGCTTGTATCGACTTGAAGAGGAAGCGAATGCGCCTGTGGATATACGTACAAACCCAGACATCAATTTTGAAATTCAGCAAGGCTTCCTTGAGAATTCAAATGTAGATCCTGCACGCACGATGACAGAAATGATGAATACATATCGATCGTTTGAGATGAATCAACGAGTACTCAAGGCTTATGATCAAAGTATGCAAAAAGCAGTAACTGAGATTGGAAGACTACGCTAAGGGGAGTTGTCGGGATTGATTAATCGTTCCATGATTCAAGCAACTGTCACCATGGGACAGTTGCAAAATAAGCTGGATTTAATCGGGCATAACTTATCGAATGTCAATACACATGGGTACAAGAGTAAATCAGCAGACTTCTCCTCACTTCTTTACCAGCAAATGGATAACTTGTCCCATCACAAAGGACAAGCCGGTCGCCTGACTCCTGACGGGATCCGATTGGGGACAGGAGCGCGCCTAAGCCATACAAATATTGACCTCAGTCAGGGCAGCCTTCAGAATACAGGAAGAGAGCTGGATGTAGCGCTGTTACAAGACAAACATCTTTTTGAACTGCGGATCCCGACGGAAAATGGGACCGAAACTCAATATACACGGGCTGGGAACTTTTATTTGAATCCGATGGATGACGGCAGGATGATGTTAACTAATTCCGACGGTTACCCTGTCATAGGCGAGAGTGGAAATGAAATTCTTTTGGAGAATGGGTTTTCGGAACTTTCGATAGATAAGAATGGGAGGATCCTGGTGACCCGTGATGGAGAACAGACTGTGGAAGCTCAACTGAATGTAGTTGAAGCTGTAAGACCAAGAATGCTTGAATCCGTTGGTGATAATCGGTTTCGGTTACCTGCTGAAATTGCCTTAGATGGAGTGCTCGAAGACGCTGCTCGCCAAGATGTCCAAATTCAAAGCCAAGCCATAGAAGCATCAAACGTTAACATCTCCAATCAAATGACGGACATGCTGATGGCCCAGCGGGCGTATCAATTTAACGCTAAGTCGATTACAACAAGTGACCAAATGATGGGGCTTGTGAATCAACTGAGAACATAAAAGTAAGGAGTATGACGACCATGGCAACAGATCCTAATTCTAAACAAAAAAACCTGACAAAAGAACAAAAGCGTAAAGCCTTGGACGAAGCTACCAAGCCTAAGACGTCCAAGTCAAAAGTGACGAAGAATAAACCGCTTAAGGAGAAGAAAGAAAAGTCATCGAAAGAGAATTCTCCTAAGATAGGGCGTAGACGTATCCTTCCCATTTGGCTGCGAATCATCATCGTCCTTGTTCTAAGTGCACTTGCTTTAGTGTTAGGTTTGATGGTCGGTTATGGTGTCCTTGGTGATGGGAAGCCTACAGATGCCCTTAATTGGGATACATGGCAGCATATTTGGGATATCGTCAGCAAAACTGAATAGGCTCGTCTCTTCATTATATGAAAGTACGAAATAGATATGCGAAGCATTGCTCATTGAGACCAATGCTTCTTTTTTTTTATAAAATATTTCTTCCTTCTTACGTAATTCACCTCACGTAATACATTAAAGCTCCCTATTTCGGAAGACTCGATTTCGAGGTAATGGCTGTTTCCGTTGTCTTGGATAGAGAAGGGAGGGCCGGGAAATCACTCACTTTCCGTGGGCGGGCGCAGAGCCTCCTTGGACTTCGTCCTCCGGGGTCTCACCTGTCCCTTTGTATCCCACAGGAGTCTCGCAA
>NZ_JRNX01000393.1 GCF_000786645.1 Halobacillus sp. BBL2006 | reverse complement strand
CCGCGCTGCTCTGCAGCGCGGTTTTTTGCTGTATTAGAAACCCTAATTATGGTAAGTTTTTTATATAGACTTCAACAATTGGAGTGACACAGATGAATTCCAACATTAAAGAGAAATTAGCCGTTTTACCAGATCAGCCTGGTTGCTATTTAATGAAAGATAAACACGGTACGATCATTTATGTGGGGAAATCCAAGGTGTTGAAGAATCGTGTGCGCTCCTATTTTACTGGTGCACATGACGGAAAGACCCAACGCCTTGTAAGAGAAATCATTGATTTTGAATACATCGTAACAACTTCTGAAATAGAAGCCCTTATTTTAGAAATGAACCTGATAAAAAAGTACGATCCTAAATATAATGTACTTTTGAAAGATGATAAAACCTATCCTTACTTAAAGGTTACAGGGGAGAGGCATCCCCGATTGATTGTCACCAGAAATGTCAAGAAAGATAAAGGGAAGTATTTCGGACCTTATCCCAATGTCATCGCTGCGAGGGAGACAAAAAAATTGCTCGATCGGCTCTATCCGCTGCGCAAATGTAATACGATGCCGGACCGGGTTTGCTTGTACTATCATATGCATCAATGCTTAGGACCTTGTGAGTTTCCCGTGTCAAAAGAGACGAATCAGGAGATCGTTCAAAACATTACCTCGTTTTTAAATGGAGGTCATGCAGAGATAAAGAAGGATCTTAAAACGAAGATGTACGAAGCTTCTGAGGACTTGGATTTTGAGAGGGCAAAAGAACTTCGAGATCAAATCGAACATATCGAGTCTGTCATGGAGCAGCAGAAAATGACGATGAATGATCAAGTGGATCGTGATGTTTTCGGTTATTCGTATGACAAAGGCTGGATGTGTGTCCAAGTCTTTTTCGTAAGGCGTGGGAAGTTGATTGAACGCGATGTGGCTCTGTTTCCTTTCTTTGATGATCCAGAAGAAACTTTCCTCAGCTATATCGGGCGTTTTTATCTGCATCAGAACCACCCTTATCCGAAACAAGTTCTTGTTCCTGTTGCTACGAACGTCGAAGTCCTGGAAGGGGCATTGGATACGAAAGTACACATTCCAATGCGTGGACGTAAGAAAGAGCTTGTGGAATTGGCTATGAAGAATGCGGAAATTGCGCTTGAAGAGAAGTTCGCCCTAATTGAGCGGGACGAAGAGCGGACGATCAAAGCGGTAGAAACCCTTGGGGAACACTTGAATATTGAAACGCCACATCGGATCGAGGCATTTGATAACTCTAATATTCAAGGCGCCGATCCTGTGTCAGCTATGGTTGTTTTCATTGATGGAAAGCCCAGCAAAAAAGAATATCGCAAATATAAAGTTCGTGATGTAGAAGGACCGGACGATTACGATACGATGAGAGAAGTGATTCGGAGGAGGTACAAACGTGTACTGAAAGAAGAACTTCCACTGCCAGACTTGATTGTGGTCGACGGAGCTAAAGGACAAATGTCAGCGGCTTTGGATGTCCTTGAGAATGAACTTGGTTTAGATATACCGCTCTGCGGACTTGCCAAAGATGACAAGCATAAGACGAGTGAGTTGCTTTATGGAGATCCGCCTGTCCCTATGGATTTAGATCGTAAATCACAAGAATTTTACCTTGTGCAGCGAATTCAGGACGAGGTTCACCGTTTTGCGATCTCCTTCCACAGGCAGCTTCGTGGAAAAGGTGCGATTCAGTCCGAGCTTGATAAGATCCCAGGTGTAGGACAAAAACGAAGACGGTTATTGCTGCGCCATTTCAAGTCTGTACCTGAAATAAAAAGCGCAGGGCTTCAAGATTTGACGAAGTTAGGAATTCCGGA
>NZ_JRNX01000392.1 GCF_000786645.1 Halobacillus sp. BBL2006 | reverse complement strand
TTTTTATTTCTTTTTCATTCATCTTCGTGCCATTTCTCATTGCGTTTTACATTGACCCACTCTTAGGTTTTGTAAATTACACTGGAATGAAAGGCTTTGAGATCCCTTCAGATCAAGAAGGCGCTTCCTTGTAATATGAGAGGTATCTTTCTCCCCTTTAATTGAATCCTTACATAGTTAAAGAAGGAAATGTGAAATGTTAAGAGGTGCTTTTGAGTTCTGCTTCTTCTTCGAAGTACCTGGATTTGCTTGGCATAAGAACTAACTTTATTTGCCAAATGCTTAGCACTAGCAATAATGTTGAGGCAGCAATGATACTGTACCTAACCGGAATAATATCACCTGTAAAACCAATCAATAAAATAAAGATAACCTGAAGAAAACTTTGAAAGATCCCGTATATGCTAGAAATCCTCCCCATCATTTTAACTGGAACGTTATTCTGATAAAAAGTCATAAATCCAGTCCCAGAAAATGAGTTGAAAAATCCTAATACCATAAATCCAATTGCTACTGTCCAAAATGAAAATGAGAAAGCGTAGACTAGATAGCCAACCGATACCATAAAATACCCACTGGACATTAGAGCTCTTATAGACAACTTTTTAGCCACGAGCGAAACAGTGGTTGCTCCTAAAATAGAACCAACTCCTGTGAGACTTATGAGTAAGCCGTAATCTGTTTCAGATAAATTTAATACCTTTTGAGTAAAGACAACCTCTTGAGCATCCATTCCAAGTGCAACAATCATAAAAAATTGAGCTAAGAAGTACACCTTTACAATATATAGGTTGCTCTGACTGAATTTAAATACTTCTTTCCAATCACTTTTCAATATTTTAAAACTAAGTTTGCTTACTGTTTGATCAGCATCAATATTCACGTTTGGTAATAAATACACCATTATCGCTGAGACAACAAAAGATAAAGCATTAATCCATATGGATATATGAACAGAAGTAATGATTAGTAGTGCTCCAGAAATAGCAGGACCGATTAAAAACGCACTTGAAGTTATCAAACTTCTAAAAGAGTTAAATTGTTTTCGCCCTTTCTCAGGAACAACATTCGTTATATAGGTAATCGCTGCCGGTTCAAAGAACGCTTTTGAAATGGAGAGAAAGAATAGACATACATATATAAGCCAAATAGAGCTGAAGAAAGGAATGATTGCTACTAAAGCTGCGCGGGTGATGTCTGTTCCAATCATTATTCTTCGAATGTTCAAACGGTCTATCATACTCCCAGACCAAAATTTCGTTACCATCGAAGCTATAGGTCCTATAATCCATAAACCAGCTACTGCAGCAGCTGAGCCCGTTAGTTTTAATACTAAAACATTAATGGCAACGAGATAAATAAAGTCTCCTAAAGTAGATATGCCCAAACCAAATAGTAATAAGTACGAATTCTTTTTATGGGAAAAGCTTGGTTGACTAATATTAACACCCCACTAAAGAATTCTTTCTACAAAAATTGGAAATAACCTGTAAATATTCATCGTTGTCACAAAACATTCATAACTAAAAAAGACCCCTCAATCGTGAGGGTTCCCATATTTCATTAACCTGTATTGAGTTACTTCCAAATTTGCAGACCCATTTTCTGTTTCTCCAGAATAAGAAAAAGTCTTGGAGCTACAAGCAGCTAGCAACATAAATACGAAAGAAGACTGACATGGTTTCAATTCCGAATTGGATTAGAGCGAATTTTCACTGGAAATTCAGTAAGCCCAAGCTGTTAATTTGATTATAATAGGACATACAAAAGCCCCGAATAAAGACGTTATTAAGTATGTCTTTAATTCGGGGTATATTTCAAGAGGGTCTTACCCTAGGTCATGTTTTTTTAATCCTATATTATTTACTAAATAATGCTTTTCTTGTTTTTGGCCCTACAATACCATCAGCCACTAATCCTTTCGATGTTTGAAACTTCTTTACAGCTCTTAAGGTCTGCGGACCAAAAGATCCATCAGCAGTTATACTGAGTTTTCTCTGTAGAATTTTTACTGAGTCTCCTTTACTGCCGTACCTTAAAGTTTCGTTGAAGGTTTCATATCCTGCGACTTCTTTTTTGGCTCCAACTCCAAATTTTTGTGCTAACGCCGTGAATGATAAGGAAGAGCTCGTAATATAGACCGGAATATTTTTATCAGCCCGTTCATACAACCAGATGACATCTTTGTTATACATGCGAATACAGCCACTGGACGCGTAAGTTCCAATTGAAGACGGATTATTTGTTCCATGTACTCCGTAAACATTTCCTGAAGTATGTCCCCAGTCGCCCGGAACTTTTATCCCGAGCCATCTTGCGCCTAAAGGATTCCGTGGATCACCACCCGGGATGTTTTCTTTATACCATGGCCTGTTTTTAACCTTATTAACGAGAGAAAATTTTCCTTCCGGCGTCAAATTTCTCGTTCTTCCCGTTGCTACAGGAAACACTTTCTGAAGTGTGCCATTTTCATAAAAAGCCAGTTGGTTATTACTTTTGTTAATAAAAATCGCTTCGTTCTCTGCGGCCTCTGCCGGCTTTACCATCAAACATAAACCTAATAACAAAATCCCCAGCGCAAACACAATTTTTCTTTGCTGCATTCTCTGTCCTCCATTAATCCCTTAGTTAACATGGCAATATTATACTTCGGGGAATGGGGAAATAATTGTCGAATGCGGCTGTCGAAATAAAGAAATTTTCGAATAGATAGAAGCAATCATGAAGGTAAGGGGTATCCTTGATATACAAATGCTGGAGCAGGTCTCACTTACTCTTGCTTAATATTCATATAAAAGTTTTATCATGATCTCGGCTTTCAAACTACTCTATGAGCGGGCAGATGTAATGAATAAATGCAACCTCTGGGCGTAAGGTTGAAAAGATGATCCAAATACATAAGCAGGAGATTCTCATACCTTCAGCTAACTTCATAACATTGAAAAAGTTGCATTACTTCCATATAAACTATACCCCGAATTAGGACACATTTAAAAAAAGTGTCCTAATTTGGTGACTACATACAATCTTGCATATAATGCTGCCATTATGGTTGAAGAGGGCATTGGTTATGCATTAGCCCTTGTTAAAATAGTAAATACAACTAGTGATAGTAACCTTTGTTTTAGACCGCTAGGGCCAAGACTGGAATCTGTAATGAATAGGGTTGCTTTCGTCGTGGAAGTGAGAAGGATGAAATGTAAGCATGCGGGCCTTGATACATAACAAGAACAGGATCATCCCCGAAAGTTTCCACTGAGGATTCGCATAAGCCAAATGTCTAGTGAGATAGTAGTCATCTCCTTGTTTATGTAACTCCACAGGTAAGTGAGTCGCAATAGGTTTTCCTTGTTTTGTCGTTACGATCGTTCCAAAAGAGTTCCTATGGATAAAATCTCTGATTTCATCATCGAAATCTGTGACTTTAAAATGCTATGGAATATACATCCTTATTCACCTCTTTACTTGTTATTGGAGCATTTTGACCATTATTAAGTCCGTTTGTTCTTCATCCCCCATAAAAAAAGAGTGCGCTCCCGTTTGAACAAACCCCAATCTCTTGTAGAAAGAAATAGCATTTTCATTTTTTTCCCATACGCCTAGCCAGACCTTGTTTTTATTCTGTTCCATAGCAATATTCATAGCTTTATTGAACAGATATTTACCAAGTCCATGATTTTGAAATTTATTTATAATATAAATCCGCTCGATCTCAAGAGAGTCATCATCCATTTCTTCAGACTGAGCATCCCCAGTATTAACCTTTAAATATCCAGCGACCTCATCATTAAAAGAAACAAAATAGAATTGCGATGAAGGGTTGGATAACTCTTTTTCTACTTGCTTTATGTTAAATGCCTCTTCCAAATAGGTCTTCATATTTTCTGGCGAATTCTGATTCTCAAATGTCTCCTTAAATGTTTCATAACCAATTTCTTGAAGTTTCCGTGAATCTTCCAAAGTACATCTTGTCATATTTATATTCATTTAACCTTTCGCTCCTCTCTATAATCAATAACTTCTCTTGTTTCCTTTTTTTACGAATTCCCAGTCTTTTTCTATATTTTTTCTTACTCTT
>NZ_JRNX01000391.1 GCF_000786645.1 Halobacillus sp. BBL2006 | reverse complement strand
AAAAGTACGTCGATCAATCGATTTCTTTCAATATATATGTTCGAAACTCGATTCATGCAAAAGAACTTTTAGCTCTCCATTTAGATGCTTGGAAACAGGGGTTGAAAACGACTTATTATACTCGCTCTACCTCAAGTCAAGGGGAGTACGACGACTGTGAAAGTTGTTCATCATAAAAGGAGGTCTTGGATATGTATGAAATTCAAAAAAGAAAACTAGTGGACCACAAAGCGCCTAATGCGGCCACAGGGATTATCAACGGTAGAAGTTCTAATGTATTAAATTGGGATGATACACGTTACTCATGGGCCTATCCCATGTATAAAAACATGCTTGCAAATTTCTGGATTCCGAATGAAATCAATATGAGCAATGACTTAAAACAATGGAAGACACTTTCTGATCAAGAGCAGTCCTCTTTCAAAAAGATAATTGGACTGTTAGCCTTTCTCGATTCGATCCAAACCGATTATTCTGGAAAGATTGCTGATTATTTAACGGACTCTAGTCTATCCGCCTTGATGCAAGTATTAGCATTTCAGGAAGTCGTCCACAACCAATCGTATTCATACGTTCTTTCTACCCTTGTTGATCAACAGGAGCAGGAAAGAATTTTCGAATACTGGAAGCATGATGACATTCTAATTGAACGTAATCAATTCATTACAAACGGGTATGAGGAATTTGCCGACTCCCCTTCTATAGAGTCATTCTTGCGTTCGATCGTTTATGATGTCGTCCTTGAAGGGTTGTTCTTTTATGCGGGATTCGCCTTTTTCTATAACCTTGCCCGCAACAACAAAATGGTATCTACTAGTACAATGATTAATTATATTAATCGGGACGAACAAATCCACGTCACATTGTTCGCACGTATTTTCAAAGAGACATTAAAAGAAAATCCTCTGCTCGATGAAGACAAGTATCTCACTTTCGTAACGGAAACGTTTGAGAAAGCCGCGGCATTAGAAATCAAATGGGCTCACCATATTATCGGAGATCGTTTCCCCGGCATTCCGATACAAGACCTGGAAGATTATATCCGCTTCATGGCCAATAAACGAAGCCGGCAGTTGGGAGCAGAAAAGCCCTTCCCTGAATATAAGAAAAATCCATTGAAGTGGATCCGCGCTTATCAGGAAGTCGATGAAGGAAAATCAGATTTCTTCGAACAGAAATCAAGACAATATACGAAAGTATCAGAAACAAATGGTTTTGATGAACTATAAACTTCCCCTAAGGTTATCCTACATATGGATGACCTTAGGTTTTTTTGTTTTTTCAAAAGCCTAACCTTATCGTAAATAAAGCGATTCCATGTCACATTTTCTTACATAAGGACGAAATAATGTATTGATTTTTCAGAATATTTACTTTATGATTATATTTATTCATTACTTATTGTGTTAGGAAACCTAACATTAATTTTATGAGGAGGAGTAAATCCATGAAAAAAGTGGAGGCAATTATCCGCCCTGAAGCCTTTCAAACGTTAAGGCAAAACCTCGACCACCGGGGCGTTAAAGGGTTAACTGTTTCTGAAGTCGCTGGCTGCGGCCAGCAAAAAGGACAGGAGGGAATTTTTAGAGGAAGCCGATTTGAAGTGAAGCTTTATCCTAAAGTAAAAGTTGAAATGGTACTCGAAGATCACGAAGTAGAGCCTATCATCGATGTCATTACAGATTCATGCACCACAAATGAAGTCGGAGATGGAAAAATCTTTGTTTCCTCAATTGATGAAGTGTATCGCATTCGTACAGGAGAATCTGGCAAGTCTGCATTAATCTAATTCTTTTATTGAAAGGAAGGAACATTACTAATGAAAAAAATCATTCCTCTGTTCTTATTCGCACTATTAGGTTTCCCTATCGTTGCAAGTGCTGAAACGGTCGTGACTCCTGAAGCAGTCCTTGAGTCTGTCGATATGGTTTGGATAATGATAGCTGCCTTTTTAGTATTCTTCATGCATGCTGGATTCGCAATGGTCGAATCAGGATTCACGCGCTCTAAAAACGCCCTTAATATCTTAATGAAAAACTTCATGACCGTCTCCATCGCATCTGTCCTCTACTTTATCGTCGGTTACGGAATTATGTTTGGTACTTCTGGGGGAGGTATTATTGGTTTAGACGGTTTCTTACTTAGCGGGCAAGAAGATCAAATCGGCTTCTTCGTCTTCCAGGCTGTTTTTGCTGCTACCTGCGCGACAATTATTTCAGGTGCTGTTGCTGAACGTATGAAGTTAAGCTCCTATCTTCTTTTAACAGTCTTGATGACAGGCTTCATTTATCCCGTTGTGGGTCACTGGGTTTGGGGTGGAGGCTGGTTATCGGAACTTGGTTTCGTTGACTTTGCAGGTTCAACAGTCGTTCACTTAACCGGCGCGTTAGGTGCAATTGTAACGGTAATGTTCTTAGGTCCGCGCCTTGGAAAATACAGCGGTAAAACTGTCAACGTTATTCCTGGTCACAACATTCCATTAGGAGCCTTAGGGGTATTCATCCTTTGGTTCGGATGGTTCGGGTTCAACGGCGGTAGTACACTTGCTGCTGATCCTTCCTTAATTCCTGCCGTTATCGCAACCACCTTGCTATCCGCTTCCGGCGGAGTCATTGGTTCAGCTCTCTTCTCTTATGCGAAATTCAAGCAGATTGATGCTTCTCTAACATTGAATGGAGCGTTAGCAGGCCTGGTCGGGATTACTGCCGGTACGGCGAACGTCTCTCCAATTGGCGCGATTATTATCGGTTTGCTTGCCGGAGTGATTCTTGTTGAAGCTGTGCAATTCCTCGATCGCGTCGCCCGTATTGATGATCCAGTTGGTGCGATTGCTGTCCACGGTGTGTGTGGTATTTGGGGTACGCTTGCTGTCGGTCTTTTTTCTGTAGAAGGTGGTCTCTTCTACGGTGACGGCTTTGCTTTACTCGGCATTCAAGCTATCGGTATTCTGGCGGTAGTTGCCTGGACAATGGGAGCTACAGCTGTTGCAGTGCTTGCCATCAAAGCTGTTTCAGGTACGATCCGCGTATCTCGAGAAGAAGAAATTTCAGGTCTGGATTTTGCAGAGCACGGCTCTACAGCCTATGAGTCCAGCAGAAGTATTTTTAATGAAAACCCTGGCGCAGACAGCGACTTTGGTGTAGGTCTGTTACACAGACTAGATAGTCTAGACAAACAGCCAAAACCAAAAAGCTCTCACAAAACCGCCCAATAAAATGGATAAATTTAGCACCTCAGGTCATCCAATATTTGGATGACCTGAGGTGTTTTTATGGTTCGTTCTGGCTATTTTCAAAATTTACACGAACAAATGTTCTTGTTTTTGATCAAAATATGGTATCCTTGTATATAGATACCGTTCTATTAGGATTGGGATAGGTGGCGATAGAAAGGGAGTGAGGCCTATCATAAGCACATATGAAGCTCTTATGATTATGTTGGCGTTTGGAACATTCATAATTACACTCCTGGCGCTGATTATAAAAATGAACAATAAAAAATAAGACCCCCTGCTCATTAGGAGAGGGGCCTTTTCAACGGATTAACTATAAGAACGGTATCTTATCAGGTTACAGTTGCCCCTGTAACCTGATTTTCTTTTATTATAGCACAGTCAACTCATTACTAAAGAGAAAATGCCCTCTCTCCACCTCAGGGTGAATAGAAAGTTATTCAAACTCTACTCACCATCTTTCCTTAATACATATTTAATAGAAAGGAACGGCAGCCGCCCTAAGGTAAGATGATGCTCCGCCCTGAGTATTCCTTTTTCAATCTCTGTTACATGAAACCACTCTCTCAAAGGTGTCCGAATGGTCCATTCTCCTAAAGTAAAATAAATACCTTCGTCTCCCCGAGCATTTTTCCGCAGATGACTCGTCAACAATAAGCCGCCTTTTCCATCCGCTTCAGGTTTCAAGACTCCAGTCATAACCCCTCGCGGAAAAGGTAACGCAATATTCATGTAAGTTGCGCCGTTCTTTTTGTGATAAGAATACAGGGCGGTAAAAACCGGTTCACCCGTCTGCACATTTCTCCTCATCCATGCTCTAACCTGTTTACGTCCATCCTTATGATCAGAAATGGACAAAAGCTCCCCTTTCATTCTTATGTTTCCAGATGACGGAATATTCACCTGCCCTAAACGCTCCGTAACTCTATGGATCAATCGCGAAATCCGAATAAATCCTCTATGCCATTGGACAGAGGCATTCATGCTGTAAGCATCGGTATGCAAATAAAAGTCCTTCACTCCTTCGCTCAACTCGTCAGGGTTAAATTGGCCACTCTTAAACGTACGCCAATTGGGAATTAATCCAGTAGTGTACTCATGCTTTGAAGCCCACCCCATTCGAATGACTATATCACTTCCGACATATCCTTTTGCACGCAATTGACTGATTGGAAAGCTTCCGTACATGTGACGCTGCGGCGCATGGACACCCCTCCAGGCAAGAACTGCTAATATTGAAAACCCAAAGGCATTGAACCAGCCGTGATAACGTACCATTTCCCCAATATTAAGCCAATTCGTCTCGTACATTAACCCTAAACTATATAAAAAAGATAGCGTCATCGTTCCCAATAAAATGAGCGAAGATAACCGTAAGGCCATGGCTGTCCATGTTTTGAAATCGACGGATAACCAAAACCACCAGAGGCATAACCACACCAAGACCAACACGTAAATTCCGACGGTATACGTTTCTACCGGCGGCCCTTGATTAAGGCCAACAGCTACTAAAATTGGTCCGATGGCGACACCTAAGGCCAACAAAGCATAAGGGCGTATGAAGTACCTTTTTCTTATACGATTCCCCTCCGCTCTGTAACGACCAAAAAAACCTGTAACAAGTGGCAGTACAAAAGCAGCGTAATGAAAGTGGATGGCGGTTAACTGGACGATCGATTCTGAATAAGGGAGATACTGAGCCCATCCCGCACTTGAAATCAAAAGCCACAAACCGCCTACCGCAATATACAATAGACCTAAATCTATCAGGGTCTCTTCGACTGGTCTAAACCCTCTGGACAATAGACGCATCAAGCCTCCTATAGCAATTAAGAGAGTATAGAAAGACCAAACAGCTGCCCACCACCCCGCGTCACCTCCTGGTGGCAATGTCACCGCAATCGCCCCAGCACCCGCAAAAGGCAACGAGGACTGCATAACATTTCTCAACCATCGTTCAGCCCTGTTGGCAGCCTGCTGTGGAACCACCTCATCCAGTAATAAGGGCACCAAGATAAAAAATGCGAAACCAAGTGCTAAGTCTACATCACTTATGTAAAAAATCATTTTCCAAAGGATAATGAGTACCAAACCAGCAACGGCGCTTATGAACCCTGGACGCTTCATATGACTCCTCCTGACTATGTAACCTATACAAGGGATTTCTATTTATTTATCGAATTATGTAAAGAGTGACTTGCTATATCTATTCTACCAAAACCTGAAGTAAAGGAGTGTCGTCTATAGTATGAGGTGGGACAAATTGATACGAAAACAACTCTCGCAATCTTATACATATGAACTAAAGATGGACGACATGGTAAAAGAATGGATTTCTGTCTATGGCCATGACTTGAAATGGCTAGCGTATTCTTACGTCAAAGACCACTCCACCGCAGAAGACATCACACAAGAAACGTTTATTAAAGCTTATCAAAAACACGCTTCTTTTAAAGAACAGTCCAGTTTGAAAACATGGTTATATAAAATCACCGTCAACCTTTGCAAAGACCACCTGAAGAGCTCTTATATCCGGCGTGTGGTCAAAAAAAGCACAGACCTATTCAGACATATCCCCACGATGGATGCTACTCCAGAGGAATGTGTAATTAACAAAAGCAATGACGAAGAATTAGTCGATCAAGTACTTAAGCTGGAGAAGAAATATAGAGAAATCATTATTTTATTCTACTTCGAAGAATTTGAAATCAAGGAGTTAGCAGAAGTTCTGAACACAAGTCCGAACACGATCAAAACAAGGCTTCGTCGCGCACGTCAACTCCTTCATGAACAGTTGACATCAGAAGGGAGTTCTGAACATGAATGATTTACTCGACCACAAACTAAAGAAATTAGATAAAGAATCTAAACACAAAAAAGTTCCTTTTCAAAAAGAACATACGTATCGGGCTGTATTATTAGGTACACTCAAGCAAAGCCACCGGCAGAGATGGCGAATGTCTTTAATCATCCCTCTTCCCCTTATCGCTTTGGTCGCTTTCTTTTCTATGCAATTCACTGATACCCATTCGCGTACACCTATTTATACGGCATCTATGCAACCTGAGAAAAGCATTTTAGCAGGTTCTAAAACGTTCGACTTCCATCGGGAACTTTTTGTTGAAAAATCACTCACATCCACAGAGAAAAGTGCAACGATGTTTACGGAAACGTATGTGATTCATGACGGTAAGAAGTATATTCAAACCGGTAAACGCGTGGATCCTGAGAGCTTAAACAAAGTGATTGGAAGAGTGAAAAATAAAGACGCTCCAGAGAAAAAAACCTTCTCTAAAGGTGCAACTTTTTTCCCGGAAACAGAGATTTACAGCATCAAAGGCAGAAAAGAAAGCGAGATGATCGCTATCCAAAGTACAAGAAGTACAGGAATAGGATCTTCTTCCATCAGTACACCGGGTTACTTTGTATTTAAGAAGAAAGAGGCATTGCCAACCGCTCAATAACCCCCCCTTATTGATAGAAACGTAAGAGAACCCTTACCAAGACCGGGTTCTCTTTCTTGTTTATGACAAATAGCGTTTCACCTGGTCGAGTGATTGATCAATCGTTTGTTTGATTTTCGGGTTATAGAAAACAGCCGCTGGATGATAAAGTGGAATCACTTGGTAGACTTGATCAGATGGCTCATACACTCCTGCCTCTATGTCTTTCACTTTCATCACGGGCATTTCCAGTACCTGACCAATGATTTCACTGATTTTATCTTTTCTCCCCGTCACCCTCTCAAAGGCCACGCCTCCTAAAGTGATGATGATTTTCGGGTTCATCGTCTCAATTTGATAGTCCAGTAGAGGGGCATGGGCGTTGATTTCTTTTTGGTTTGGCTTCCGATTGGCCTTTCTTTTTCCGCCAGAGTCCTTTTTGTTGGTTTTGACCCATTTGTATGGACGACTCCTTACTACACTTGTAATATAAATATCTTCCCTTGCAAGCCCTAAAATAGTCAATTGTTTATCAAGCTCTTTTCCTGCTCGACCAATAAAAGGCCTTCCTTCCACTGCTTCGTTTTCGCCAGGGGCTTCACCAACCAACATGACTTCCCCATTTGTATCGCCTTGCCCTAAAACAAAACCTTCCACATCATGAGGTTCCATCCTTATTTTCGCTTCTTCAATTAAATGGTCAGGGAATTCCAATGCATCTCCCCTCCTTTTCTTTTTTTATGATTTTCCACTAATCCATATGACTTACACCTTAAGTCGTTATTAGTTTTCAATTTATAGGAAAAAGAGTATCATTTGTAGAGAATAGATTTCTGTACATAGTAACCAGGTGCAATGAATAAAGGAGTTCGATTTCAATGAAAAAAATCTCTTCACTTATTGTTCACTCATATAAATGGTTTCTCGCCCTCTGGATTTTAATTGCGATCATCATGGGTTATTTTGCAATCCAGCTTCCTTCGTTGTTAGAAGGAGACGGCTTCAGAACAGATGGTGAATTTGAAAAAGTAAAAGAGGAATTGAACGAAACGTTCGACTTCCCAGAATCCACTTTACTCATCCTTTTCGAAACTCAAGACACTCAAATCATTACCTCAACCCTCGACGATATTAAGGCATTGGATGTAGCTTCCAGTATCGAGTCACCTTTAGATAACGACTCACAGATGAAGGACGATCTTGCTTACGCATCTGTGCATTTTACGGATGAATCTTTGGATATGAATAAAATCATCAAGGGTATCGAAGAGATTACCGAGAATCAAGAAAAGGTGACACTGACCGGTGCTCCTGTCATTTCTGAAGACATTAACAAGGCTAGCCAAGAAGACCTAAAGCGAGCTGAGCTAATTGGTCTCCCATTCGCCCTGTTAATTTTACTGCTTGCTTTCGGAACAGTAGTCGCTTCCCTGCTGCCTTTAATTATGGGCGGGATTACAATTGTTTTCGGATTCGGCATTTTAGCCATCATCGGGCAGGATACGGAGTTGTCTATCTTCATTCTCAACATCGCACCAATGATAGGGCTGGCTCTTAGTATCGATTTCGCCCTTTTATTTATCAATAGATACAGAGAAGAAATGGTCAAACAAGAGAAAGCACAAGCCTTGATGACAACGATTCAAACCGCAGGGAGATCGATCATCTTTTCGGCTGTGTGTGTATTCATAGGCCTTGTAGCAATGAGTGTCATCGAAGTCGATATTTTCAGGAACATTGCCATAGGAGGGGCCGTAGTTATCATAGGGGCTGTATTCTCTACGTTAACCTTATTGCCCGCCCTCCTCTATTTGTTAGGTCCTAACTTGAATAAGTGGCGACTGATCCCTACGGATAAGGATACGACACCGCGCTGGCGCAAATTTGCCCGGGTTGTCATGAAGCACCCAGTAATCATCGCCGGAACCTCACTCGTCATTTTGTTTATCGGGGTAATCCCTGTCAACAATATGACTTTATCCATTCCGACAATCAACGCCTTACCGGAGAGTTACGATTCAAGAGCTGCGTTCGAAGTGATTGATGAAACGTTCATGTCCGACCAGGAAAGCACGGCTTATGTCATTGCCGATCGCGATGGAGAATGGCTCGATAAAGAAGGTCTCGAGCAGATGAAAGAGTTGCAAGAAAAGCTATCAGAGCCTGAAATCGTGGATTCTGTCAATACGCTCTATACAACTAGCGAAATTGAAGATCCCGAACAGCTTGAAGCATCCTTACAACAACCTGAGGCAAGGAAAAGACTGGAACCGGCTATCGATCAATTTATTGCAGAAGACCAATTGATGATTCCAGTTAACTTGACCGTCGCAGCCAACTCCGAAGAAGCTCAAGACTTAATGACGAAATGGTCAACTTCTGATTGGGATGTATCGATGCAATTTGGAGGACAGCCGAAATTCAACCAAGAAATCTATACCGAAATTTACGACAAGATTGGATATGTTCTAGCCATCATCCTTATCTCAACTTTTATCATCTTAATGATTGCGTTCCGCTCGTTGTTTATCCCTTTAAAAGCGATTTTAATGAATATCATCGGCTTGACATCTACGTTCGGGATTCTTGTATGGATTTTCCAGGGCGGTCACTTCGGATTAAATGAAACGGACATCGCGTTGATCTTACCTGTCATTGTGTTTAGCCTGGTTTTTGGTTTAAGCATGGATTATGAGGTTTTTCTCATCTCCAGAATACATGAATTTTACCTCCAAAACGGTGACAATACGAAATCAACGATTGAAGGATTGGCGAACACGAGTAAAATCATCACCTCTGCGGCTTTGATCATGATTGTTATCACTGGCGCCTTCGCGTTCACAGGCGTAGTACCTGTCAAACAGATTGGAATCGGGATTGCGATTGCCATTTTCATTGATGCCACAATCATCCGTTTATTGTTAGTTCCAAGTTTGATGAAGCTATTAGGTGATTGGAATTGGTGGCTGCCGTTTAGCAAACAAAATCAAAAAGCGAAAAGCTCTTCTAAAGCACATTAAAAAAGCGGCCCTCAGCCGCTTTTTTTCTCTCTATAAAGCCTAGTTGTTGATTTTCTTATTCCACAAAAGCACCCGATTGTTGAAGACTCAGTTTCGAGACGTTTGTATGAATCTAGGGCTCCGGAAAAAGGTCCGCTTTCCATGGGGCGGGCGCTGAGCTCCCTCAGGCTATGCCGAAGCCACTGAAAAAGTGTTGTATTAACAGAAAGGTAGAAGTTC
>NZ_JRNX01000390.1 GCF_000786645.1 Halobacillus sp. BBL2006 | reverse complement strand
AAATAAAAAAACAAATTATCATGGATCATTTGGATAAAGATGATGCGATTCCATCAGAAAAGAAGTTGTCGGATAAATACGAAGTGTCGAGGGTGACGATACGCCAGGCGATTCAGCTTCTGGTCAATGAGGAGATCCTTTATAAGGTACGTGGAAGTGGGACCTATGTGAAACAGCCTAAAATTGAACACGACATCTACAGGCTGCAAAGTTTTACAGAAGAAATGGAGAGCTTAAATCAAACGCCTTCGAATAAAGTGTTGGAGTTTCACATGCAGTTACCTGAAGAAACCATTCGCGAAACGTTAAGGCTAAAGGAAAACGAGAAGGTGTTCTTTATACGAAGATTGAGGAGTGGGGATGGGGAGCCTAAAATCCTTGAAGAAACGTACATGCCTGTTGAATTATTTCCGGATCTATCCGTTGACGTCATGACCCGATCCAAATATGAATACGTGGAAAACAAAGGATACAGAATTAAAGAGCGGCAGGGTGAAATTCTTCCATTCACTCCAGATGATGAACTGAGAGATACGTTACAAATGAAGGACAACTCATGCATTCTATCCATGAACTTATGGGCTTATTTTGAAGATGATCGTATTTTCGAATACACACGCCTTTATTACCGAAGCGAAAAATACACATTCAAATTCACCTCTAAGCGATTCTGATGTAAAATACTACCACCTCAGATCATCCAAATTCTGGATGATCTGAGGTGGTAGATCAATATCAAATCTCTAAGTTTATGAATACTAGAAGAGTGTGCGAACTTCGGATTAGGGTATGGAATAAATATGAAATTTGAGGAGGAATCGATCATGAAATTCGAAAAAGTCCGCTGGGGAATTATCGGTTGTGGAGACGTTACAGAAAAGAAAAGCGGCCCTGCGTTTCAAAAGGTTGAAAACTCAGAGCTCGTTGCGGTTATGAGGAGGACGGGGGAACTCGCTAAGGATTATGCGGAAAGACATGGCGTTCCAAAGTGGTACGATGATGCGGATGCATTGATCAACGATCCAGAGGTTGATGTGGTTTATATTGCTACACCTCCGAGTTCGCATAAGGAATATACGCTGAAGGCAGCACAGGCGGGGAAGCCTGTTTATGTGGAGAAGCCGATGGCTCGTAATTTTGATGAAAGCAATGAAATGGTCGCTGCTTGTAAAGAGGCAGGTGTTCCTTTGTATGTGGCTTATTATCGTAGGGCGCAGGAGCGTTTTCTGAAGATCAAGGAGCTGCTGGATGAGAATAGGATAGGCGAGCTGCGTTTTGTATCTTCGACTCAGTATCAAGTAGCGCGGGAAGATGTGAAGGATCCTGGAAATCTTCCGTGGCGGGTTCAACCAGAAGCGGCTG
>NZ_JRNX01000389.1 GCF_000786645.1 Halobacillus sp. BBL2006 | reverse complement strand
TGGCGGGTGTCAGTTATGGAACGACATTGATCTGGGCGATCGTCGTTGGCGCTATTTTTAAATTCTTTTTTACAGAAGGCATGGGACGCTGGCAGTTAGCTACGGGGAGGACGATTCTTGAAGGATTTCATTCTCTCGGAAAATGGGCGACAGGTTATTTCGGAGTCTATTCAGTTCTCTGGGGATTGAGTTATGGAGCGGCCGCGATGTCGACAAGTGCCATCATGATGGTGACGATGTTTCCGGTTATGCCGCTGTGGGCATGGGCGATCATCCATGGTCTAGCAGGTATGCTGCTCGTCTTAACTGGCCGTTATAAGCTGTTTGAACGAGTGATGACCGTTATGATAGGCATTATGTTCATTACGGTGGTAGGATCTGCGGTCATTCTACTACCCAATATCGGAAATATCTTAAGCGGATTTGTCCCGCGGACGGGTGACGGTTCGTTACTGCTAGTCTTAGGACTTTTAGGCGGCGTAGGTGGAACAATTACGATGGCTTCCTATGGTTACTGGATCCGTGAGAACCAATGGGAAGGGCGAAAGTGGCTGCCGATGATGAAGTTGGATTCCGCCGTCGGCTATATCATTACAGGGATATTTACGGTTTCTCTGCTTGTCATCGGGGCTGAGTTCTTATATGGAACCGGCATGGAAATTAATGGTGAGGAAGGCCTAGTCACCCTCTCCAATATGTTCAGTGATCAATTCGGTGAGGTGGCTCGTTGGATGTTTCTGATTGGTGCCTGGTGTGCGGCGTTTTCTTCGTTGTTAGGCGTATGGAATGGAGTTCCTTATTTATTCGCAGATTTTATAAGAATCGTCAGGGGAAGAAAGGATCACAAGGTTACGGAGAAGGATCCAGCCTATCGAGCTTATCTCTTATGGCTGACTTTCCCTCCGATGCTCTTATTGTTCACGGGCAAACCTGTATTTCTTGTCATTTTATACGGTGCGCTTGGTGCGTTGTTCATGCCTTTTCTAGCGATTTCATTAATGTGGCTGTTAAATTCCAATCGCGTAGACAAGCAGCTGAAGAATGGCTGGATCGCGAATGCGGTTTTGACAGGATGTGTACTAGTTTTTGGGTATTTAAGTATTATTGAGTTGATCAATATGTTTAAGTAAGCGACTTTGCGTGACTTTAAAGGATTCTTTTGTTGTTCGTACTATTCTAGGAAATCAAGCAGGAATTTTTGTGATTTTTAAAGAAAAAGTAAAGTGTAGAACAATAAGGGAGGAATACACATGGCAGAAGTATCTTCGATGAAACAAGCGGTTGATATGCTACGGGAAAAAGGGCTATCCAATAGGGACATCCTCAGCAATGTGGATAACAGTCATTTCCCGTTCGATGATGAAGAAGTCGTAATGACGTTCATTGATTTACAAATTGAATGTTCCTCTGATCAAGATTTTGACAAGTTAGTGGCTTATTTATATGATTTTGATTTGAATTAAGCATAGTGGGAGAAAATAGAACTAAAGAAGACCAGCATCCAAATGAGGGTGCTGGCCTTCTTTTTATCTAAAAATTTTGAAAAATTGATGGTGGTGAACTCCTTATGCCAAACCGTCAGCAACAGGGCTTCACGTTATATATGATTGCTTTTCTTCAACTCAAAGGATGGATTTTCTAAAAAAACAGGGTTGTAAAACGTTTTCATTCTATGTATAATTCAAACCAAGTTAACGATCCAAAACGTTTCGGAAAGGAAAATGTAGAAAGCTATGGCGACCATCAAAGATATTGCAAAACTCGCTGGAGTTTCCGTTACAACGGTTTCAAGAGCTTTGAACGGGTATTCCGATGTAAATGCGAAAACAAGAAAGCGCATCGAAGAAATTGCAAAAGAGATCGAGTATAGTCCGAACGCTTTGGCACGAAGTCTTGTGATGAATAAGACGAAGACCATCGGTTTATTGGTATCCGGGCTTTCCCGGGAAGGAGCAAAGGATAACATTGTCTTCGACGTGCTGACAGGCATCAATGAATTCTGCGGCGCGGAAGATTATGACCTTGTGCTTTTTAATACGACGACTTCGAAGCAGAAGGAAAAGACTTACGCTCAATTATGCAGAGAGCGTCGGGTCGAAGGAGTCATTGTCCAAGGAATCAAAAATGACGATCCATATCTTCAGGAGATTTTTGATAGTAATATTCCATGTGTTCTCATTGACGTTCCGGTCGAGAGTGAAACGTCCGGATATGTCACAACAGATAACGTGGATGGATTGATGAAAGCAGTAAGGCACCTGGTCGAGCTTGGACATGAAAACATAGCCATGATGAATGGCCATGATCAGGCCTTTGTAAGTAAAGAGCGATACAAAGGGTTTGAGCTGGGAATGCTTGAAGCCGGCCTTCCTGTTTGTAAAGAATGGATTTGTAATGGTGAGTACAACGAAAGAAAAGCTCAGGAAGTAGCGTTACAGTTGCTTACGACTTACCCGGAGATTACCGCTGTTGTCTGTGCCAGTGACCTTATGGCTCTCGGCGTGGTGCGTGCAGCTGAACACCTGGGAAGAAAAGTGCCGGATCAATTATCGGTGACAGGTTACGATGACATTACGCTTGCTTCCTACGTGACGCCGGCGCTTACGACCGTGGCCCAGGATTGTTTCCGAATGGGGTATGCCGCGGCAGATCTTCTGATCAGTATTCTCCAACAAAAATCGGGAGACAGGGTACGATTGATTGAAAATGAATTAAAAGTAAGAAATACAACAAAAGAAATCGACTAATTTTTTTTTACGAAATATCCGAAACGTTTTGGGTATATTTTTTAAACAAAATCCAAAACGTTTCGGGTGAAGGGGTGAAGAAATGGATTACCGCGTTTTAAAAGATAATGAGCTATTTTTACTTACTGATAAAAGTGGAGATATTCCGCTTGAACATCCATATGGACTTGGATTGTATAAAAGAGATACGCGTTTCCTGAGCGAAATGTCGCTGACGATTAACGGGGAACCCTTGATCCTGTTGAAATCCGAGGCGGGTGGAACCTATGAATCTTCGATGCTATTAACGAACCCTCACATGGAAAAGGATGACGAGGTTGAACTTTGGAGGGAATCGATTGAAATCGAGAGGTTCCGCTACATATCGGACGATGTTCTTTATGAAACGATTCGAGCGAAAAGCTACTATCCAAAGCCTGTCCGTTTTTCATTGGAACTATCGTTTGAAGCCGACTTTGCGGACATGTTTATCGTTCGCGGCTTTCAACATGGCGAAATCGGAACGAAACAGGAAACGAAAGTTGAAGAGGACCGGCTGATTTTCAATTACGATGGTGCCGATCAAATCAACAGGTCCACACAGGTGATTTGGGAACAGACGTCAGGAGCTAAGGCAGAAGGCAGTACGATTACATTTCCATTTGCATTGGCACATGAAGAAGTAAAGGAAATAATGGTGCGGGTGGTCCCTCTCGTCGGAGAAGAAAAGAAAGAGGCACGAAAGGCTCCTAAGGCGTATCAGAACCTTAAAGAAACGTACGAAGATTGGAATGCTAACGTCACGAAGGTGGTTACCGACCATACATCATTGAATCGATTGATTGAAAGAGGGATTCAAGATCTTCGTGCCCTGTCTACCGATGTTGGATTCGGCCCCTTCTTTGTCGCGGGACTGCCGTGGTTTGGCGTTCCATTTGGACGCGATAGTCTAATTGCTGCCCTCCAAACGCTGCCGTTCCAGCCTGAGATTGCCAAAGGAACGTTACATACTTTGGCCCATTATCAAGGCACAAAAAAAGATGAATGGCGAGATGAAGAACCAGGAAAGATCATGCACGAAATCCGCTATGGAGAGCTGGCGAATACCAATCAGGTTCCATTCACGCCTTACTATGGAACGATTGATGCGACTCCGCTGTTTCTCATACTATTAACAGAATACGTGCGATGGTCTAAAGATCTGGAGTTCTTTAAGGAACTTCTACCGAATGTTGAAAGCGCTATCGAATGGATCGATCAATACGGCGATCGTGATGGGGACGGGTTTATCGAGTATCATCAGGAATCCAGTAAAGGGATTGCCAATCAAGGGTGGAAGGACTCAGCAGATTCTGTCGTCCATCGAAATGGAGAGTATGCCAAATCGCCCATCGCTTTAGCTGAGGTTCAAGGGTATGTGTATCAGGCGCGACTCGGAATTGCTGAACTCTATGAATCTACAGGTTCTTCTACGAAAGCAGAGAAGCTGAAGTCCCAGGCAGCCGACTTAAAGGAAAAGTTCAATGAAGCGTTCTGGATGGAGGATGTCGGCTATTACGCGATTGCGCTCGACGAACATAAAAACCAGGTGGGTACGATCACATCCAACCCTGGCCACGTATTGTATTCCGGCTTGATTGATGAAGATAAACAGGATCAGGTGCTAGATTCCCTTGTTTCCTCAAAGGTGTTTTCAGGCTACGGAATCCGGACCATGGCGGAGGGAGAAGCTGGATACAATCCGATGAGCTATCACGATGGAAGCGTCTGGCCGCATGATAACAGCATGATTTTGCTTGGAATGGGCTATGTTCAAGGCCATGAGCAAGCCAATGTTGTTATCGAAGGACTGATCGATGCATCGCGCTCATTTGAATATGAACGTCTGCCAGAATTGTTCTGTGGATATGGAAGAGAAGAAGGGAAACCGGTCCCTTATCCGGTGGCTTGTTCCCCGCAGGCGTGGGCTGCAGGCACACCTTTAACTTTTGTCCGCACGATGCTTGGGTTGTACCCGACGTATGACAGCAAGGAACTCAAACTTTCACCGAGCTTCATCAACGGCTTAAATGAAATGGCTGTCGAGGACCTGCCATTCGCGGGAGGACGAGTTTCTTTTACCATCAAACGTAAAGAAGATCAGTACGATCTCGATGTTGCAGAGAACACGACTGGATTACATGTAAGTCTTCACTCAGATTCAAACATTCACGTATAAAACTATTTGAAGGGATAGGTTAATCATGAAATTAAACAAAATGCTGGCGGCTGTTGGTGTGACAGGAATGCTATTGGGAGGAGCGCTTGCCGGATGCAGCAGTGATTCTTCCGGAGATGGCGGATCAAGCGATGGCGAACAGGTAACGGTAGAACTTGCGGGTTGGGGCAGTACTCCTGAGGAGAAAGAATTATTGAATCAGACAATTCAGGAATTTGAAGACGCCCATCCGAATATTAAAGTGGAGCACGAAGTGATAGCTGACCAGTACATGGACGTCATGAAAACGCGTCTTGTTGGAGGAGAAGCTGCCGACGTTTTCTACCTCGATGCCTTTGAAGCTCCGGGCCTTGCTAAGACGGGCGTGCTTGAACCTCTTGACGAGTATGTAACGGACGAATTTGATATCGACGACTTCCAGGATCCATTGCTGAATGCGTTCAAGTTTGACGGCAAGCAGTACGGGTTTCCGAAAGACTTCTCAACCCTTGCTTTGTTCTATGATAAGCAGGCCTTTGAAGAAGCAGGACTTGAAGGACCTCCCAAAACGTGGGATGAGCTTAGAAAATATGCAGAGAAGCTGACCGTAGATAAGGATGGAGACGGACAGCCGGATCAATACGGACTTGGTTTCTCTTCTGAGCTTGCCCGTCAATTTTATAAGCTTAAGCCTTATGGAGCGAACGTTGTAGACAAGAACAATGAAGCAGCTTTTGCAAGCGATGAAGCAATTGAGGCTCTTCGGCCAATCGTTGAAATGAAGCAGGATAAAATTGCCGCTCTTCCATCTGATGCCGGCACAGACTGGGGCGGAGATATGTTCGGACAAGGGAAAGCGGCGATGGTGATCGAGGGGAACTGGACCGTTCCATTCCTAGAGAGCAACTTCTCAGATAAGGATTATGCGACAGCTGAACTCCCAACTGTTAATGGCGAAAAAGCAACAGCGGCATTTACAGTCGCTTATGTCATGAACAAACAATCCGAAGTGAAAGACGCTGCCTGGGAATTGATTTCCTATCTTACTGGTAAAGAAGGAATGAAAACGTGGACAAGCAAAGGCCTTGCTCTTCCGACGCGTGAATCGGTAGCCGCTGAGCTCGGATTTGATGAGGATCCTATTCGTAAGGCGTTTGTTGACGGAGCTTCTTATGCTCAGCCATGGCAGGCAGGCCCGAACCTTCCGACAATCAACAACAACTTTAACAACCAGTTCACAAGTGCCCTGCTTGGGGATCAATCCCTTGAGGAAGCGTTGAAGCAAGCTCAAAAAACGGCGAATAAGGAAATCAAAGCATCGAACTGATAAGCGTGAGGAAGTTTTGCTGATGGATGATAAGGGAGGAAGTCTATTTCCTTCCTTTATCCTTCATGTTTTTTCTGGAATGAGGTCGGCGATTTGGTATCAAGAATGAAAGAGGTGGCGATATGGAACCGGCTAGAAAAGAAAACACTAATCATGAACAGAAACACTCGAAACCGCCTAAAAAAGAAAAACGTCCGAAGCGATACATGAGTAAAGGAATGAAAGAAGGAATCTCGGGCTATTTGTTTATGACTCCGACGATTTTTACCATAGGTGTTTTTGTTGTTATCCCTATTATTTATGCCTTTTACTTGTCCTTTAATGATGTGCAGCTGCTCGGCGGCATCGGTTATGAGTTTATCGGACTTGAAAACTATGCGCGTACATTGGACGACACGAGGGCGATGATAGCCCTAAAAAACACGGCAGAATATGTGCTCATCGTTGTCCCAGTTCAGACGTGTCTAGCTTTATTACTTGCGGCAGCCTTAAACTCAAATATTCGAGGGAAAAATGCGTTTCGAATTATTTTCTTCCTGCCAACGGTAACGTCTTCTGCTGTGCTTACCATTATCTTTATGTGGATGTACAATCCAGATGGGCTAATCAATTCGTTTCTTACGTTTTTAAGCCTTCCAACGTATAACTGGCTGGCGGACCCTGATATTGCTTTGAAGTCGATTATGATTATGAACATCTGGGCAACCGCCCCATTCTTTATGGTCATTTATCTGGCTGCGATGCAGGATATCTCTGATTCCGTATATGAGGCCGCTACCATCGATGGAGCTAACTGGTGGCAGAAATTCATCTTTATTACGGTCCCTATTTTGAAACCTGTCACCTTCTTTGTCGTCGTCATGGGAGTAATTGGAACCTTCCAGTTGTTTGATCAGTCTTACATCTTCTCAGGAGGATCGGGTGGACCGAATAACTCGACATTGACCGTTGTCCTATTGATCTATCAATACGCCTTTAAATCTCTTGATATGGGGTATGCTTCAGCGCTTGCTGTCGTGCTTGCCTTCATCATTATGATTGTAACGATCATCCAGAAGAAATTCTTCGGTGAGGAAAAACTTCATGACTAAGGGAGGAGACCAATGAAGAAGAAAACATTTACGAAGCCATTTGTGTACGGAGTATTAATCATATACGCCGTGGTGACCTTTATGCCTTTTCTTTGGGCGATCCTTTCTTCCTTTAAGCCTTTAGAAGAGATTGTATCAGGCATCACGTTCTTCCCTGAGAACTTTACCTTCAATAACTATACGGAAATCTTTTCAAGAGAACCGTTGTTCCTGAGGTGGATGTTCAATTCTCTTTTCATCACGGCCTGCATGGTCCTCTTGAATATCATCTTTAACTCGATGGCTGGCTATGCCCTGGCGCGAGTGAAATTCGCCGGTCGCAAGTTCTGGTTCTTTCTAATCTTAGTCGTATTGATGATCCCTTTTCAGGTAACATTAATTCCTAGTTACCTCATTCTGAAGGCATTCGGCTGGCTGGATACTTATCAGGGCCTCATTATTCCAGGCATGGTCAATGCGACCTTCATTTTTATGATGAGACAGTTCTTCTTAAACTTCCCGAAAGAATTGGAGGAAGCTGCACAGATGGACGGCCTCAGTCGAATCGGAACCTTCTTCAAGATTGTCATGCCATTGGCGAAGCCGGCCCTTGCTGCTCAGGCCGTATTTATATTCATGTCATCATGGAATGATTTCATGCGACCATTGATCATTATGTCTTCGGAAGAAATGTTCACGCTGACGCTTGGCTTGAATTCATTTAAAGGGCAGTATATTAGCTTCTGGAATTTAATCATGGCAGCGTCGACGCTTATGACAATGCCGTCCTTATTGATCTATGCGTTCTTTAACCGCTATTTTATCAAAGGGGTTACGTTTACAGGAGGAAAATAACATTTGAACTCTCAAGCTTTCGGCTTGAGAGTTTTTCTTTTCTGAGAAAGACAGATTTTTATTAAACAGGCAAAAGCGTGATCAGGGTATGGGGGAAGCACCTATAAGATTCAATAGGTTCATGGTATGATGATAGAATAGAGAGCTAGGAAAAGGTTCTGTAAACGACCTGTTCCATGGAAGGAGAAACGGAATGATTGATTTACACAGTCACATCTTACCAGGTGTCGATGATGGTGCTCAGTCGCTTGAAGACAGCATTGAGATGGCACGGGCAGCTGTAGAAGACGGAATTACCGCGATCGTAGCTACCCCTCACCATAAAACTACAAGGTTTGATAACTATAAGTCTGACATCATAAGTAAAGTAAAAGATTTGAATGAGGCGTTAGCCGATAGAGACATCCCTTTAAAAGTGCTCCCAGGACAAGAAACAAGAATTTATGGGGAGTTTGTGGAGGGCTTACAGAATGGTGAAATGCTGACCATCAATGAGCACACCAATTATGTGCTTGTGGAATTTCCACATGAGCGTGTGCCGCGTTTTGCGAAGCAGTTGTTGTATGATCTACAAATGGCTGGTTACAGGCCGATCATTGTTCACCCTGAGCGAAACGAACA